>JASHSD010000221.1 GCA_030036985.1 Bryobacteraceae bacterium | reverse complement strand
TCGGTCTCCTCGGTGATGCCGATGCCGGCGCGGTGCCGCGTTCCCATGGTGGAAGCGAAACCCGGATTGACGCTGAGCGGCAGGAAACAGGCGGCGGCGGCGATACGGTCCTTTTGGACGATCACCGCGCCGTCATGCAGGGCCGTGCCGGGGCGGAAGATGGAGAGCAGCAGATCGCGGGAAATCTGGGCGTCCAGCCTTACGCCGCTTTCGATAAAGGTGCGCAGGCCGATATCGCGCTCGAGAATGATGAGGGCGCCGGTGTGGTCGTGCGCCAGCGCGGTCAGGGCGAGCAGGATTTCGTCGGTCGATTCCGGTCGGCTGTATCCGCCGAAGAGACGTTTGCGGCCGAGACGGGCGAGTGTCCGGCGGATTTCGGATTGAAAGAGAACGATGATTGCGATGGCCGTGTAGGGCGCGAGCGAGGCCAGCAGCGTGCGCAGGGCTTCGAGACCGGTTCGCAGGGCGACTTCGTAGGCGATGAAGACGGTCAGGATGCCCGCCAGGATATGCGCCGCGCGGGTGCCGCGGATAATCTGGAGAAGCTGATAAATGACCACGGCGACGCAGAAGATGTCGATCACGGAGGTGATCGTCAGCTTCGGAATGGTGACCGTGAAATCCGCCGGCATGGGAAGAACTGGCTGCCTTATTGTAACGGGATTTGAGTTGTGCCCGGTCGTTTTTGGATGGTAATGTCGGAACGTACGGAACCCGAGTTCCCACTCCCGGAATACAGCGAGGATGGGGTCGATCTGAGCCTGATCCGCTGGATGCTGTCGCTGAGCCCGGCGGAGCGCCTGCAGTTCGTCCAGAACCATAACAATGCGCTCCTCGCAATCCGCGAACTCAATGATCTGGAGTAACTTCGATCAGATTTTACGCACCTTAAGCGAGGCGGACGTCAGGTTTCTTGTGGTCGGGGGTCTTGCGGCTGTTCTGAACGGGGTCCCGATCCATACGCTGGATGTCGATGTGGTGCACTCGCGCGACGCCGACAACATTGCTCGCATTCTTCCGGTGCTTGCCGACCTCGATGCGATTTTTCGCATTCAGCCTGAACGACGCCTGAGACCCGCGGCCAGCCATCTCGCTTCGTCGGGACATCTCAATTTGATGACGCGGTATGGTCCTCTCGACATGCTCGGAACCATAGGGCGGGGTCTGAGCTATGAGGACCTGCTGCCGCACACGGTGGAACTTGAAGTCGCAGACGGCGTGGTTGTAAAGGTCCTCGACCTGCCGACCCTGATCGCGCTGAAGGAAGAACTCGGTGACGACAAAGATCGGGCCATGCTCCCGATCCTGCGGCGAACCCTGGAAGAAACCCGTGGTCGAGACAGCAGCCCGGGAACCGCGTAACCTTGAAAGGAGGGCCTGACAATGAACCTTGAAATCCATAATCCTGAACTCGCGCATCGAGTGAACGCGCATATCGAAGCCGGCCATTTCCACGACATGGACGAGCTGATCGAAAAGGGGCTCGATGCGCTCGAAGAGAAGGTCCCTGCGCTGGCGTCGTCAGGCGAAAGGCGACGGACGGGAGCCGACCTCATCGCGGCCCTTCAGGCCTCGCCTTGGCGGGAGCTGGATATCGAACCGCCGCGCATCCGTTTATCCGTGCCCGTTCGTGACGTGGACCTCTGATGGCGTGGCTTCTTGACACGAACATTCTCTCGGAAATTCGCAAGCCAAGGCCCGAGCCAAAGGTGCTCGCCTTTATCGCGGGGACGCCACTCGACGAGCTTTACATCAGCAGCGTGGCGCTTGCGGAGCTGCGCTTCGGGATTGACCGGTTGAGCCATAGCAGCGTGCAATGTAGCGGCCTCCATCATTGGCTCACGCATACGATCCGGCCCACGTTCAGCGATCGCGTTTTACCCCGTAACTGAAGACATCATCTTCCGCTGGTGCGTTCTGATGGAGGACGGCCGTAAGATCGGCCACACGTTTTCACAATCGGACCTCATCATCGCCGCGACCGCCCTTCAGCATGGGCTTACGGTCGTCACGCGCGACCGGAGCGATTTCGATAAAGCACACGTGCCGGTTCTGAACCCGTGGGAGACCCCGTAGCCTTCGTGTTTCTCATGCGGCGAGAAGCACCGCCGTCGATAAACTGAGGAAGAAGCATGCCTCTTACCGATGACTCAAAGAAGCCGTCTTGGCGCGGACTCAGGCCGACCCTGACAGCCCGAGGGTCACATAAGGTTCTGGTCATACGCACGAAGCCGGAGCCAATCGTTCCGACTTTCCAGCTCATTATCGATAACGGTGTGCCGCACAGGTTCTATCCTGCCTCCTGATAGAATCGGCGTGCAAACAGCAATCTCTCAATGAAAGCCACAGACTCTCGATTGCAGGAGTTCGTCGATGCGGGCAAGCTCAAGGGAGCCACCGACGAGTCCCTTGTCGCGTTGCTGACGCGTAGCGGATGGCCTGCCGCCCATGTGTACGCGGCGATCGGCAGTTACTGGGAGCGCACCACGGGCGTTATTCTGCCGGAAAGAACAGCGACGGGCGAATCCTCCCGCGACGCGTTTCTATACCTGCTCTCCTTTGCCACGCTCGCGACTTGGGCTACTGCTCTGGGATCATTGCTCTTCGCGCTGATCGATCGCTGGCTGCCTGACGCGGTTTCCGGGGTGAACGTCGCCAATCTCAGGTCGTCCCTGACCTGGCAAATGGCCGATATCCTGGTTGCCTTTCCCATCTATCTGCTCGTGATGCGCAAGATCGTCCGCGAGACTGACGCGGACCCGGAACGGCTTCAGTCGGGCGTCCGCAAATGGCTCACCTGGCTGGCTCTTCTCTTGACCGCGGGCAGCGTGATCGGCGACCTCATCTGGTTCCTTGACTTCTTCCTCACCGGAGAACTGACCTTGCGGTTCGTCCTAAAATGCGCTGTCGTGGTCGCGATTGCCGGCATGATCTTCGGCTATTACATCGCCTCTCTGCATCGGACGCCGTCGGATCACGAGCCCGCCGGATTCCAGCGCGACCTTGCGTTCGCCGCCACTGCCGCTGCGGCCGTTGTCCTGGTTTTTTGCACGGCGGTGGTAGTGGCGGGCACGCCTCCGACGCAGCGGAGACTCGAAGCAGATCGCCGACGCATCGAAGACTTGCACAGAATCGCTGTGACAATCCACACGTTATACGGACAGAATCCCGCTTTGCCCGCTACTTTGAACGATCCGGTGTTCGGACGAAGCGCGGGCGCGAATTTGGCGTCGGATCCCGAAACGCGCGAGGTCTACGAATATCGCCCTCGATCAGGATCCAGGTACGAACTGTGCGCCGTTTTCAGTAATTCCTCACAGGAAGACAGCGATCGGCAGGACTACGTAGGTGCGACCGGTTTCTGGAGCCATTCAGCGGGCCGGAACTGCTTCGCGCTGGATGCGTCGCAAAATCGGCCTTTCTAAGCCTCCAATTCTCGCCAACGCTATATTGGGAATTCCGCTATCGCCATGTCCTTCGCGTCCATTCCCGAGGCCATCGAGGAGACCCGCGCCGGGCGAATGCTCATCGTGGTCGACGACGAGGACCGCGAAAACGAAGGCGACCTCACCATCGCCGCCGAAAAGGTCACGCCCGAAATCATCAACTTCATGGCGACCTACGGGCGCGGCCTCATCTGTCTCACCCTGACCGGCGAGCGCTGCGACGAGCTGCGGCTGCCGCTGATGTCCCCGCACAATACCTCAAACTTCGGCACCGCCTTCTGCGAATCGATCGACGCGCGCGACGGCGTCACCACCGGCATCTCGGCCGCGGACCGCACCCGCACCATCCTGACCGCGCTCCGCCCCGATGCCCGGCCCGGCGATCTTGCGCGTCCCGGCCATATCTTCCCCCTGCGCGCGGTCGATGGCGGCGTACTCGTGCGTGCGGGGCAAACCGAGGCTTCCGTGGATCTTGCGCGCATGGCCGGCCTCGATCCCTCCGGTGTTATCTGCGAAATCATGAACGAAGACGGCACCATGGCGCGGGTGCCGCAACTGCGCGAATTCTGCGCACGGCATGGCGTGAAAATGATCTCGGTCGCGGATCTGATCCGCCATCGCCTGCGCCACGAGCGCTACGTCCACCGGCGGGCCGAAGGCTGCATCACCACCGAGTTCGGCGATTTCCGCAGCATTCTCTACACCAGCGACATCAGCCCGCAGTCGCACATGGCTCTGATTCGCGGGGAAGTCGCGGAGCGCGAAAAGGTGCTGGTGCGCATGCACTCGCATTGCGCTTACGGCAATCTGTTCGGCTCGACGCGATGCGATTGCCAGGAGGTGATTCGCGGTTCCCTGCGGCGGATCGCGGAGGAAGGCGCGGGCGTGCTGGTGTATCTGCATCAGACCGGCCTGGGACTGCGTTCTGAAAACGGCAAGCTGATCGGCCACGACTTGGCGGTGGGCCGGCATCCCGTCCAGGCGCCCACGCAGCACGAGGTCGGTATCGGCGCCCAGATTCTTTCCGACCTCGGCCTGCACACGATTCGGCTGCTGACCAATCATCCGCGAAAAATCGTGGCGCTGGAGGGCTTTGGCATCGAAATTGTGGAACAGGCGCCGATCGGGCTATAGCTGTCGCTTGCTTGCGCGCGCGGCTCAGAAAAAGCAATGCATCACCGATCCGCAAAAAACGTCGCCGATCGCAAAACAATCGGTTACCGAGCTGCGACCGCGAGGGAGCGATCTTGCCGTGGGCTGTAAATCTACTGCCGTCCGGGCGGGAAAATACCCTGGCGCGGGTATTTCACAATCCGGTTACCGGGCGTACTCTCGGAAACAGAGGACGTCCGATTCAGGATTTTGAACCGGAGCGGCCTGACGCCGCGCAGAATCCCCCTTCGCTGCCGTCCTCTCCACCCTC
>JASHSD010000220.1 GCA_030036985.1 Bryobacteraceae bacterium | reverse complement strand
CGCAGCGCATCTCGATCGTCGACGAAGCCGGCAACCTGTTGGCCGACGGCGCCGCCGACGACTCGGGCGCCGGCGACGTCGGCGCCGACGAGCGGCAGGTCGCGTTCGAGAAGCGGTTGCGCCAAGAGGTCGAGGCCTGCAAATGAAGAGATACCAAAAGGAATATTCGGGCCGCGGAGAATGTAAATTTTCGGCATCGAGGAGCGGGTTGTTCCTGTGACTCCAGCCTTACCGTCCGTATCATGGCGCCGCCCGTCGGTCAGCGGATCCAGGTATCTGGAGTCTCCGCGACGATCTTCGGTTTTATTCCGTTTTCTCATTTTTTGTTGCTTCGCCTCCGTTCCCGCGGGTTTTCTGTTCGCTGTGATCGGGGGCGTGGAGGGTGACCAGCTTTATTCTCAGATGTTCCGGCTTATTGTCACGGCGGCAGCCGCGGCTCTGGGCTTGTTTCCGATTCGGCGGGTATGGGAGTGGGAAGCGGGAGCCGGCTTTTATCGCCTGCCGATAGCCGCGGTTTGTCTTGGCATGCAGCACTGTGCATTCGCGGGTGGGGGGCTCGTGGCAGCCGTCTCAGACCTGAATTATGTGTACTCGAACCGGCAGGGCACGTTTCCATGGCTCGGAGCGCTCGTGCCCCTGGAACTGTGCAATCTCGCCGCTATCTATGCCGCAACGGCGGCCATCTGGTTCGTCATCGCCCGTTCCCGCTCAACCGTGAGACCCGCGGCGGATGCGAAACGGGGCGTGGATCTCGAGAGTCCGGCCACGCGCAGCCTGCTTCGCAGCATTTGTGTCGTCTCGCTCCTGTTTGAAACCGTGAAGTTCGTGGAACCGTTCAGCCACCTGTCCAAAGTCCCGGAGTATATTTACCATGCAATGGCGCCCTACATGGATGTCACATTCCTGTTCTGGGGCTGTTGCTGGCGTATCATGGGCGGCCGGCGCTGGATGTTCGCTTGTTACGTCGCCCTTTTCAGCCTTGGGAACCTGGCTGCAGGAAACAGGGGCGTGTTTGTGCAACCGCTTACGTTTTGGATATTCGGACTGGCCGTGGCGGGGGTCACGGCGCGTCTGAAACCGCGCCAACTGATTATAGGATTGCTGTTCGCCGGCCTCGTCTCCGTCTTTTTCGTCAGGAGCGAAGATGCCCGCACGATATATGGCCGGGACCTGACCGTCAGTTCCGACGTCTGGCAAAAGCGTATCGATATCCTTTTGGAAGGGTCCGGCAAGAATGCTTCCCCGAAATTGGACAAAAACGGCGCCAACCAGAACGCGCTCTTCCGCGTTGGCGCCCGCTTGTGCGAGTTATCGACCCTGGACTTGATTGGCCGTACGCCGCGGGACATTGCCTACGCGGGTTGGAGCGACGAAGACTGGAATCTGCTCTTTGTCACAATCCTGCCCGTGGGCCTGTCGCCGGACTCGGATTTCTTCAAAAGCGAAGACGCCGGGATTCTGTTTCTGCGCCGGTACGGCTGGGATATCGATCCTTTTATGGCGGGCGGCAACGCCATGCCTGCGACAATCCTCGGCGATAGTTGGCGCCGTTTCGGATGGATCGGAGTAATTGTCATCAGTTTACTTTGGGGACTCGTTCTGGGCACGGTATCATACTGGTCCGCCGCCAGACAGACGAATGTACTCGTGTTTGTTTTTGGCGGCGTTTTGCTGGTGATTCTCGGGACTTCGTACTCGAGCGACGTCGTAACGCTGGCTTCCGGGTTGCCGCGGCGGGTGGCGCTGGGGCTTCTCTATGCGGTGATCGTTATCGGAGTCGCGCGCGCGGCCGCCGCGCCCCGTACACCCGCCCATGCTTCCGCGGGATAGACGATGTCGGGAAAGCGAAACCGCATGGCAGGCTGCCCGGGGAAAGTCCCGCGACCCCTCAAGATACCAACACGCGCCGCGCACCTTTCAGGATTTCGAGCGATGCAACCGATACATACGCTGAGGAGACCACTGCGTTGAAAGTGAAGTATCTCTACACGGGCTGGCTGCCGCCGTGGGGCACTTGCGAAGTGCGCCGCCGCGCGCTCCTCCAGTCGGGCAAAGATGTCGTGTCCATTTCATACCGCCCGTTCCTCGATCGCTGGGGGGATGCGGGTGCGCGTCTTCAGTATCGGCTGGAGATCGGACCCGCCATCTGGGCTTATAACCGGCAACTGATTGCTCTTGCGCGGCAGGAGCGCTGCAGGGTCTTCTGGGTGGATAAGGGCAATCTTATCACGCCCGCAACCCTCAGGAGGATCAAGCGGGAGACCGGCGCTCTCTGCGTTTGCTACAACACCGACGATATCGCCTTGAAGGCCCATCGGTGGCGTCTCCACTTCCAATGCCTCCCCGAATACGATGTCTATCTGACCAGCAACCGCTTCAATGTCCCCGAGTTGTATGCACGGGGCGCCCGCAAGGTTATTCTGACCCAACTCGGGTACGACGCCGAAACCTATCGGCCTTATCCGCTCGCGGACGAGGAAAGGCACAGGCTCGGGGCGGACGTGGGTTTTATCGGCCATTGGGAAAAAGCCACTGAAGACCTGTTGCTTCAGGCGCACCGGTGCGGCGTTCCCCTCAGGATTCGCGGAATCTCATGGGGCGGGCTGATGGCCGATCATCCGCTTCGCGCCATAACGGAGGTTGTGTCGCTGGAATCGCCTGAATATGCCAAAGCGCTGAACGCGACTAAGATCAACCTCGGCATCAATTCACGGCAGAACCGGAACCTGTCTTCCGGCCGATCCTTTCAGATACCCGCGTGCGGCGGCTTTCTGTTGGCACAGCGGACGACGGAACATCAGGCGTTTTACGAAGAAGGGAAGGAGGCCGAATTCTTCGACGGCGCTGAAGAGCTTGCTGAAAAGGCCCGCTTTTACCTGAATCATGAGGACGCCAGGAAGAAGATAGCTGACGCGGGATACCGCCGCTGTATCTCGAGCGGATATTCCGAGCAGGCACTGATGGCCGGGATGGCCCGTACCCTTGAGTCGATGATCTGATTCCATCGCCTTATCCCGAACATGGTCGATTTGAAAAGAGCTTTGCGCAGGGCGGTCCTGCCGGTTTTCCGTCAGGTGAACCCGGGAGATATCACTATCCGCCATCATTGGACGCGTGACTCTTTTCGGATGCACTCCTTTCAGCACAAAGGATATTGGTGGAAGGGGCGGGCGCGCGAGCATCTTACCATGGAAATGTTCGCGAAGCTGATTCGGAAGGGCGACACTGTTTTCGATATCGGCGCTCACATCGGGTATGTGGGCAATTATCTGGCGTGGCTGACCGGGCCAACGGGTCAGGTTTTCTGCTTCGAACCCTCGCCCGTCAATCTCCCGTATCTTCGGGTCAACGCGGCACGGTGCTCATTCCGTAACATCACTGTAATCGCGGCCGCCGCCGGGGACCACGTTGGCGAGGTTCCTTTCTTTGTGGAGAACGTAAGCGGACAGAATTCAAGCCTCGTACCGGAATTCAAGATGCTCGAAATAAACAGCAGGTTTAACGGCATTCACTCGGAATACGAGGAGTGCACCGTACAAATGTCGACCGCCGATTCTGTCGGGCCTATGCCGAACTTCGTGAAGATCGACGCCGAGGGTTCCGAGCTTATGGTGTTGTCCGGGATGTCTGAAATCCTTTGCAAAGGCCGGCCTCGCATTATGATCGAATCCGATGATGGCTCGCCTGCCGTTCATGTTCTCGAGGAAGCAGGCTATATTCTGTCTTCCCGTATTAATGCCAACCTGTTCGCCGTGCATCGCGACGACACGGAAGCTGTACGGATAATTGCAAGCCCGCATTGATCTGAGGCCGGCTCTTCCCGGTTTCCGCGCCCGTTCCGGTTCGGCAGCCGACCTATGCGTCTCAACCAAAAGTTAACCCTGAAAGCGAGAACGATGCCTGTCTCGCCGGCGGCTCGCGCGATTTTGAAATTGACTTGGAGATGTGACTTGGAGACGATAAGTTAAATGCGGATTGCGGTAATAGGACTTTGGCACTTGGGCACTGTTACAGCGGCGTGCCTGGCGTCCGCCGGGCACGACGTCGTGGCTATCGACGATGACGCCGCGGTAATTGAAGGTCTGGAGAACGGGATTGTTCCGGTCGAGGAACCGGGACTGCCGGAGCTGATAACAAAGGAACGGCAGTCGGGGCGGCTTCGCTTTTGTTCCGACGAGGCGGCGGTCTCGGAAGCTGAGGTGGTATGGATCGCCTATGACACTCCGGTCGACGAAAACGACGTTGGCGATTATGAGAGTGTTATTGAGTGGTGCGTGGCTTTGTTCCCTTTTCTCCGGCATGACGCCATCATGCTCGTTTCTTCTCAATTACCGGTTGGGTCGCTTGCGGCGATCGAGAAACGCTACCGGAGTTTCAGCCACGCCGGACAGGTGCGGTTCGCGTGCGCGCCGGAGAACCTTCGACTGGGAAGGTCCGTCGACATATTCCTCAACCCGGATCGCGTGGTCGTCGGCGTGCGTTCCCCCGAGGACAAATCGCGGCTCGCGCCGATTTGGGCGCCCTTTGCGTCGAAAATCGAATGGATGTCGGTGGAGTCCGCGGAAACTACGAAGCATGCAATTAATGCGTTTCTGGCTACGTCGGTGGCCTTCATCAATGAAATCGCGAGGATTTGTGAGGTGGTCGACGCCGACGCCATGGAAGTGGAGCGGGGTCTGAAGAGCGACAGCCGGATCGGCCATCGGGCCTATCTGCACCCGGGGCCTGCCTTTGGAGGCGGAACACTCGCACGCGATCTGGGCTTCCTCGCGAATGTCGCTTGTCGCCACGGTGTCCGGACGCCGTTGATTGAAGGCATCAAGTTGAGCAACCAGGAACATCAATCCTGGCTTCAGGGCGGGTTCATGCGATGGGTCGGCGAAGCGACCGGCAAACGGGTCGCTGTGCTGGGGCTCACTTATAAGCCGGGTACGAGCGCTCTCAGGCGATCCAAGGCTTTGGATGTTTGCCGGTGGTTGTTGAGCGAGGGCGCCAGCGTAATCGCCTATGATCCCACCGTCACAGGCAGACACGCCGGAATCCCGGAGGCTGTTCAACTGGCCGAAACGGCGGAAGAGGTTCTGGACGGGGCGGATGCGCTTCTGATCACGACCGAATGGCCCCAATTTCGGCAACTGTCGGGCGACGATATGGTATCCCGCATGAAAAGTGCTGTTGTAATCGATCCATCCGCGCACCTGAAGGCTGTTGTCGGGTCGGACCGGCGCATTCGCTATTACTGCATCGGAACCCGATCGTGAACCTGACAGGAAAAAATGTTGTCATCGCGGACGCAAGCCGGGGACCTGGACTTGGAAATCGCTAATCCCCGTAAGTCTCTTCGGATCGCGCTGCCGCCGCCGGACGCTCCCCGGCTTCAGTCGACGGCGTCAGGCCCGGGAGCCTGGAGGTCCGCGTGACACAAGTCAGGCTTCTTGTAAATTGGCTGATGGGGCTGGCATGGTTTGCCGTTTCCGGGAGGCCGGGATTTTTCGCGCGCCTTCGGCTTGGAAGCCGCGCCTTCCGGGCATATCTTGGCCTGCGGAAGCAGTCCGCGTCGTCCTTTACGGAGCAGCTCATATTGCTGAATTCGGTGCTGAATCTTGATCCCGCTGTCCCGGGTGACATCGCCGAGTTCGGCTGTTACAAGGGAGCGGCATCGGCGATACTTTCGATAGGAGCCGAAGCCACAGGGCGGCGATTGGTGGTCTTTGATTCTTTCGAGGGCCTGCCGGAGCCGAGCGAAGCCGTACACGGTATCGCCGACAAGAAAGCGATAGGTTACCGCAAGGGAATGTATGCGGGGCGGCAAGAGGAAGTCCGGTCTAATTTGGAACGCTTTGGCAGCATTAATTCGACCATCTTTGTGAAAGGCTTCTTCTCGGAGACTTTGCCGTTGAGGCCGGCCGGCGAACGGTACGCATTGATCTTCGAGGATGCGGATCTCGTGTCGTCCGTCAGAGACGTGCTCAGATATGCATGGCCTCGTCTCAACAGCGGATGCCCCTTTTTTTCGCATGAGGCCCATGATTTGGAGGTCTGCGGAATATTCTTTGACCGGGACTTCTGGGAGGCTAACATGAGCTGCCCAGCCCCGGGACTGGTCGGAAGCGGCTTCGGAGTACCGGCTACCATCGGGAACTTTAACGATTTTCGCATTGGACCGGTCCCAGGGCGGACTGGTTCCTACCTGGCCTACGTATTCAAACCAGTCGTCGCGGACTACGTTGGAGTCACCGATCAGACCGGCGCCGATCAAACCAATGGCGTAAATCTTTCACCTGTCCGCGGAGCCTGATCGTTCATGTATACCGTTATCAAACTGACTCCGGTAATCGATCCACCCATGCACGCTATCGTGACCCGGCCTATTCGCTATTACTGCATCGGAACCCGATCATGAACCTGACAGGAAAAAATGTTGTCGTCACGGGCGCCAGCCAGGGACTTGGATTCGAAATCGGTCGGGCGTTTCTCAATGAAGGAGCCCGGGTGATGATCTGTGCCCGCACAGCCGACGATTTGTGCAGAGCCCAGGCGCAACTACAGAGTGAAAACCCCGGACGAGTGCTTGCCGAACCAGCCGACGTATCCAAAGAGCCGGACGTGCGGCGGCTCGCAGATCGGACGCTCGATGAATACGAGGCGTTGGACGTGCTTGTCTGCAATGCCGGGGTTCAGGGGCCGAAGGGCCCGATCGACGCGGTCGACTGGGACGAGTGGCGCAGCGCTATCGAGGTGAATCTTCTGGGGACGGTGCTTTGCTGCAGGCTGTTCCTGCCGTTGCTCGAACGCGCCCGGCGCGGCAAAATCATTATTCTTTCCGGCGGCGGGGCCACCAAACCGATGCCGTATCTGAGCGCCTATGCCGCCTCAAAAGCGGCGGTGGTGCGATTTGGAGAGACGCTCGCCGAAGAGTTGCGCGACCGCCATATCGATGTAAACATGGTGGCGCCGGGGGCGCTGAATACGCGGCTCCTCCAGGAAGTGCTGAACGCAGGTCCGGAAAAGGTGGGACGCGCGGCTTTTGAAAAGGCCCTCCGGCAGCAGGAATCGGGCGGCGCGCCGATTGAAGTGGGCGCCCGGTTGTGCGTCTATCTCGGAAGCGAAGCCGCCGACGGGATTACGGGCAAGCTGATCGCGGCCCAGTGGGACCCGTGGGAGCGGCTCCAGCAATGGAGACAGGAGCTGTGTTCCTCGGACATCTACACTCTGCGCCGCATCGTCCCCGAGGACCGCGGGCAGAAGTGGACTTAGGCAGTGGCCGGACGCATTGAGATCCGTTTGGCGCCGGCTGAATCAACAGGACAGCAAATCGGAGGATCGTGGAATCTGTGAAGAAGTTGCGCGCAGCCGTAATCGGGTGTGGACTGATCGGGGCCAAGCGGGCGAAAGTCGCCGGGGAATTCGAGGTTGTTGTCTTCTGCGATGTCGCGGAAGATCGCGCTCAGGCGCTGGCGCGCCAGACGCCGGGAGCTGAGGTATCGAGCGATTGGCGCGAGACCGTCCGGCGGCTGGACATTGAAGCCGTTTTCGTGGCGACGTCGCACGATATGCTGGCGCCGGTGACCGCGGCCGCGGCCGCGGCCGGCAAGCACGTGCTGGTCGAGAAGCCGGCGGCGCGCTGCCGCCAGGAGTTGGTTGCCGTGAGAGAAGCGGCGACCGGCACGGGCGCGCTGGTTCGTGCGGGGTTCAATCATCGATACCATCGGGCTTTTCGCAAGGCCCGCGAAATCTTCGAATCGGGCGCCTTGGGCGAGATGATGTTTATCCGCGGCCGTTACGGACACGGCGGTCGTTTGGGCTACGACAAGGAGTGGCGCGCCGTTCGCGAAATTTCCGGCGGAGGCGAACTCGTGGATCAGGGCGTCCACCTCATCGACCTTGCCGGCTGGTTCCTCGGGGACTTCTGCGAAGCGAAGGGGTTCGTCGGAACCTACTTCTGGGATATGCCCGTGGAGGACAACGCATTTCTGCTGCTGCGGAACCGTTCCGGACAGGTAGCGTCTCTGCATGCCACCTGGACGGAGTGGAAGAACCTGTTTTCGTTCGAAATTTACGGGCGCGAGGGCAAATTGGAGATCTCAGGTCTTGGCGGAAGCTATGGCGTGGAGCGGCTTACTTATTATAAGATGCTCCCCCAGTTAGGGCCCCCGGAAACGACGATATGGGAGTATCCCATGCAGGACGACTCCTGGGAGGCCGAAATGGCGGATTTCGCCGCCGACATTCGTTTGAAACGCCAGCCGGTTCCCGGACTTGCCGAGGCGGAAGCGGCGCTGGACGTCGTGCAATCCATCTATCAGGAGTCGGCCCGTGATCATCACCGCTAGCCCCCTGCGCATCTCCCTCGGCGGCGGAGGGACCGACCTGCCCTCGTACTACGAGGAGCACAGCGGGTTCCTGATGGCGGCCGCCATCAACAAGTACGTCTACATCACACTGCACGAGACCTTCCGCGAGGAGATCATCGTGAAGTACTCGAGGTTGGAAACGGTCCACAAGATCGATGAAATCGAACACCCCATTGTGCGTGAAGCATTGCGCCTGGTGGGAATCGACGAGCATCCGCATCTCGAGATCGCCAGCATGTCGGATATTCCCGCCGGGACCGGCCTTGGCTCGTCGGGCAGTTTCACCACCGCGCTGCTTCGAGCGCTGCACAGCCTCAAAAGAAACGCCGTGCCCGCGCGCGACCTGGCGGAGCAGGCCTGCCATATCGAGATTGATCTCCTGCGCGAACCCATCGGCAAGCAGGACCAATACATCGCGGCGATCGGCGGCGTGACCTGCTTCACTTTTCATCCCGGCGGGAAGGTGGACATTGAACCTCTGCGGACTTCCGCCGAGACCCTCCACACTCTGGAGGATAATCTGATTCTCTTTTTCACCGGGTTTACCAGAAACGCATCCGACCTGCTCAAGGATCAGGATTCACGCAGTCGCCGGAACGACCAGAGTATGGTCGATAATCTGCATTTCACCAAGCAGATTGCATTTGAAAGCAAGGCGATGCTGGAGAGCGGCGACCTGCGGCGTTTCGCCGAGCTGATGCATGTGCACTGGGAACACAAGAAGAAACGAACCCAGGGGATGAGCAATCAGGTGATCGACGACTGCTACAGCCTGGCCCGCGCCAATGGCGCCTTGGGGGGCAAATTGATCGGGGCCGGCGGTGGCGGATTTCTCATGTTTTATACCGAGGACAAAACACGTTTGCGCCACGCGATGACGCAGGCCGGCCTGCGTGAAGTGCGTTTTCGCTTCGATTTCGGCGGCAGCCAGGTGATCGCGCAATCCTGACACTGGTCTATGATCAATCTCACTCAGACAACCGGAGTACACTGCTTTGTCACAGGCGCCGCGGGCTTTATCGGCAGCAACCTTGTCGACCGCCTGTTGACGCTGGGTCACCGGGTGACCGGCTACGACAATTTTTCCACCGGCAATGAAGCTTTTCTGGAGAATGCCCTTCAGCATCCGTGTTTCCGGCTGGTAAGAGGCGACCTCCTTGAGCCGGACGCCCTGTCGGCCGCAATGGCCGGCTGCGACGTTGTCCTTCACCTTGCCGCGAACGCCGACGTTCGCTTCGGAACGGGGCATCCGCGGCGGGACCTGGAGCAGAACACCATCGCCACGTGGAATGTCCTGGATGCCATGCGGCAGCGCGGCATCGGGAAGATCGCGTTTTCCTCCACCGGATCCGTCTACGGAGAAGCGCAGGTAATCCCGACCCCGGAGGATTGCCCGTTTCCCGTGCAGACGTCGCTTTACGGAGCCTCCAAGGTTGCGGCGGAAGGACTGATCGCCGCATACTGCGAAGGATTCGGGTTCGAAGGCTTCATCTTTCGTTTCGTCTCGATCCTGGGCGAACGCTATACGCACGGGCATGTGTTCGATTTCTACAGGCAGTTGCTGCAGCATCCGGACCATTTGAGCGTATTGGGCAACGGAAGCCAGCGAAAATCTTACCTCTACGTGCAGGATTGTGTTGACGCCGTATTGACCGCCATGGCCGCGGGAGACGGAAAGCTCACCATCGTGAACCTGGGGACTCCGGAATACTGCCAGGTGAACGATTCGATCGGGTGGATCTGCGAGCGGCTCGGGGTCGCTCCCGAGCTGAGATACTCCGGCGGAGACCGCGGCTGGGTCGGCGATAATCCGTTCATATTCCTCGACTGCGCACGCATGCGCTCGATGGGCTGGGCGCCCCGTCGCACGATTCGCGAATCCATCCTCAGGACGGTCGACTATCTTGCTGCCAATCGTTGGCTTCTCGACAGCCGCAGATGAGAGGGTCGGGGGCCGATAACCCGGCAATGTTTCCGGTCGCCATTCTTGCCGGCGGGCTGGCCACCCGATTGCGGCCGATCACGCAGAAAATTCCGAAGTCGTTGATTGAAATTGACGGTGAGCCGTTCCTTGGGCACCAATTGAGAATGCTGGCGGGGCAGGGAATTGTCCGGGTAACACTCTGTATCGGACATCTCGGCGAGATGCTCCAGGATTACGCCGGCGACGGCAGCCGTTTCGGGATCGAGCTCACTTATTCGCCGGACGGCCCGCAATTGCGTGGCACGGCCGGCGCGGTGGAACAGGCGCGGCCGATGCTCGGCGGGACTTTTTTCGTACTCTACGGCGATTCCTATCTGCCCTGCGACTACCGCGCGGTCCAGCGCGCCTTCGAGCAAAGCGGCAAGGCCGCCCTGATGACCGTTAATCACAACCGCGATCTGGGTGATGCTAGCAACGTTCGTTTCGAGGATGGGCGGATTCTGGAGTACAATAAGCGCGATCGCTCCGCCGAAATGCAGCATATCGATTACGGCTTGGGCGTCTTTCGCGCCGCCGCATTCGACAGCGTACCCAAACAGGGAGCCTGCGATTTGGCGGATCTCTACCAGAAGCTTCTGGCGGAGGGATCGCTTGCCGGCTTCGAGGTGGATCAACGGTTCTACGAAATCGGATCCTTTCAGGGGATCGAGGAGCTTTCCGCATATCTGCGGGAACGGGGGGCATAAGAGTAAGTATGAGTTTTGCCGAGCAGTTTCTTTCCGAAGCCAAACAGGTGATTGATGGGTTGAATCCCGATCAGATCGAAGGCATGGCGCAGTTGCTTGCCCGAACACGCTCGCGCGGCGGACGGCTTTTCATCCTCGGCGTCGGCGGAAGCGCCGCCAACGCGTCGCACGCGGTCAACGATTTTCGCAAAATCGCCGGGATGGAAGCCTACTGCCCTACGGATAACGTATCCGAACTCACGGCGCGCACCAACGACGAAGGCTGGGCGTCTGTCTTTGAAAGCTGGCTCCAGGGAAGCCGGCTGCGCGGGGACGACGCGGTTCTTGTCTTCTCGGTGGGTGGCGGCAATCTGGAAAAGAATGTCAGTCCCAACCTTGTGAAGGCGCTGCAGCATGCCAAGAGCTGTGGCTCAACCATTCTCGGCATCGTCGGACGCGACGGCGGCTACACTGCGCAGACGGCTGACGCCTGCGTGATCGTGCCCACTGTCAATCCGGTGCATACTACGCCGCATGCCGAGGCTTTTCAGGCCGTAGTCTGGCATCTGCTCGTCTCGCACCCCGCGGTGAAACAGACGGAGACGAAATGGGAATCGGTCCGTTGAGCCGAGCCGTATTCCTCGATCGTGACGGAATTCTGAACGAGGCGATGATTCGTGAAGGAAAGCCTTATCCGCCGGCTTCGAGGGAACAGGTGCGCCTTATCGCGGATGCGTCCGCTGCCTTACAACTCTTGAAAACACTTGGTCTGCCCCTGATCGTTGTAACCAATCAGCCCGACGTCGCGCGCGGAACGCAGACCCGCGAAATGGTTGAAGGCATCCACGGACTCCTTCGCAGCTCGTTGCCGGTGGACGATTTCCTGGTTTGCTTTCATGATGACCTGGACCGCTGCCGGTGCCGCAAACCGCTTCCAGGCCTCATCCTCGAAGGCGCGAGGCGACACGGAGTCGACGTCGCGCGCAGTTTTATGGTCGGCGACCGTTGGCGTGACATCGATGCCGGCGCCGCCGCGGGCTGCCAAACCATCTGGGTCGATCGCGGCTACCGTGAGCGCGGCCCTTCGGCTCCTCCGGATGCCAGGGTCGCTTCCCTGACGGATGCCGTGGAATGGATTGTTCGGCAGATTCCTCCGAATGAAAATCAACTGAACGGATGGAATC
>JASHSD010000219.1 GCA_030036985.1 Bryobacteraceae bacterium | reverse complement strand
GGAGAAAGTAGATCCTTCCGCCCGGCCCGGCAGGCCGCCGCGATGGAAACGCGAGGCGGAGTTGCTGGACTGGCTCGATTCGCTCTGAGACCGCAAGAAATAATGGTGAGGTGAGCCCGGTCGGACACCTGCAAACACAGATATCCGGCCGCGTTCCTCATCATTAACGAAACCTCGCCATTAGCCGAACGGGATGTTGCCTACAGCCGCGTCGAAGAAGTTCTTCGGAAGGCCGGTTTCCTCGAACGCTTTGCCGTGAACGTTAGAATCCGGGTAGAGTTTGGCGGCGATACGCGCCGAAACCGAATCCAGTTCGACGCCGGTGCGCCTCGTGCCCGCGTATAAATTCTCCGGCATGAAACCGAAGAAGTGACCTACTCCCATCGACGGTTCCAGAACATATCCGCCAGCCTGAAATCCGATTTTTTCCATCCCCTTCCAGATCGCCTGAATGACTTCGGGCGAGGTGTAGTGCGCATTCGGCGTAGAGGCACGCGCCGACGCGAACTCCTCTGGAGAGAGTATTCTCTGAAGCTCGTCGGCGATGCCCTTCCAGTCCCGTGAAGGGCGCGCTTCGAAGACACCGGGCATGGCGCCCCACCCGGTGTATTTAACGAGCGCGGCTTTTTCTTCGGGATCGGCGGGTCGGTCTTCGCTCTCGATCCGCTTCAGCGTGCGAATCGCGGCGAGATTCGCTCGCGCTTTGTCTCTAAGGCTTCCCTGACCGATTCGGTCAGTGTCGGTTATCCGGTAATCGCGGGCAAGGGTTGGTTCGGGTCGAGTGTGGCCGGATCGAACGACAACTGGGGCTGATCCTCCTCGTCCGGAAGAAACGCCCACTCCTTCGTCGCCAGTTCCCAGGCCATCTGGTAATCCATCTTCCGCGCGACCGTCAGTTCGTAGAGGAGACTGCTCGTCAGTTCCTGCGCCGCGAAGATCGCCGGCATCAGCCGGTTCTGGGCCGTGAGCGCCGCGACCATCCGGGGCCGATAGCGGCTCCAGTGTTCCAGAATCTCGTATCCGAGCGGTGTCAGGTCGTCCGTTTCCTGCATGGCTGGACTCCGTTTCAAGGTTATCAACGGGAATATATGCCGTCGCCTCCGAGAATAAGCTGAGCTGCGCCGCGTCGTGATCGGCATTAGAAAGGTTCGCAGGGGACTTCGGCATCGTTTTCCACGTTCAAACTGTTGGCGGTGTCGGGTCATTTTCCGAATGTAATCAGCGGGCGGAGGTGTTCGCGGATTGTCGCCATCGAGACTGGCCCGAAATAGCGGCTATCGAAGCTTCGCGAATTGAACGGCGATGCTACCCAAACTTCAGTCGGGCGCACCGCGTAACGACCTGAAGGCCATGCCGCCAAGGGGCGACCTTTTATGTCCGCTGTCATGGGGGCGGTGTTTGGGACCTTTCGCCCGTTCACCTCAAGACCAGTAGCGGAAACATCGACCACATCTCCCGGCTTCGCGATCACGGGCTTAAGCAACGGGGCTCCGCCGTCTTTGCAACTTCCTGCAGAGCGATAGCCACGCTGCAGCGCCATCGAGCCGAACGATGAAGCGGGACAGAATTCGATCAGATTCGCCCCGTGGCCCGAAGTCGTCATATACAGGCCGACTGGAAGAGAGGGTGACGTGTTAATTCGGAGGCCAGCGAGATCAAACGTCTGGAGCGTCCCTATCAGGGTCACCGCTACCGCGGCAAGGAGTTTCCCGGCAGCGGCCTGCCGGTCCCGAGCGTTACTGAACGGGCCAAGGGTCATCATCACGCTCTGGAGCCTGCGGCTGGATTTCTTCATTGCTTTGCAACTCGGGGGTAGGGAGGTCAGCCACTGCCGTCTTCCCATTCGCGGTGCGCGGCGTGGCAATAACGTGGCAGCTGCGAACGACGATTTCGTGGACCGTCCGCTTCACGCCATCGCTTTTCGGTGCGAACTGCCGCTGCTCGACGCTGCCTTCGATGAACAGGTTGTCGCCTTTGTCGAAACTCGCCGCGACGGTGGAAAGCTCTCCATAGAACGACAGGCTGTGCCAGTTCGTGTGTTTCTGCTGCTGGCCGGAGCCGTCCTTGAATGAATAACTCTCACCCAGTCTGGCGTTCGCTACCGGCGTGCCCGATGGCAAGTAACGCACATCGGGTTTGGCCGCAAGATATCCTGCGACCTCAATTCGGTTTTTCTGCATATTGTCACTCCACCCATCCGATGGCCGTTTTGGCCAGTTGATGCCTCCAAACCCGTGCGGCCATCGGATGGTTCCTGACCGCTCTGGAGACAAATATCAGCCACCAACGGAGAATCCGCCCTGTGCTCCAGCCGTTTTCGCGCAATTTCTTCTGAGTCACTTGGGTCGCCGATATCTGAGTGGACAGGAATTCGCGAAGGTGGCCTAGTCTAGCCTCTATTTCTCGGCCAACGGATGCTTCCAGACTTGCAGTTTCGGCCATCAGATGATTCCAGCGTGGGCCTGGAACGTCCTGCCGAAGGGATCCGTCGGGCCTCTGGACACCGAAATCCGGCCAACTCATGGTTCTATTCGCGGCCAACGGATGGTTCAACCGACACATATTGCACCTGGTCCTCGTGAGTCATTTGAAGTTCCTCCAGAAATCCCTGAACTGCCTCACAACTGTGGTCTGCCGAAGCGGTCGTCTCGGGCTTGCTGACAACGTTGCGAGTCCGATCAGAGGGCTTCTGCGCATCGACACCGCCGTCTTCGAGAGTGATGAGCTTCGTGGGCGGGGCAATTGCCGCGCGCTCCGTAAAAACCGGATCGAGAAAGTAAAGCATCTGTGTGCCGAGAATCGGATGATGGCCGCTGACGAAGATCAGCATCTGGCCGGGTCCTATAATCCGCTCGGAAGTTCCGGCACCGGTTTTCCTGGGCGGTTTGAGCCGAAGCACTTCGTCCGGCGTCATCAACGGGCGCTCGATGTGGTC
>JASHSD010000218.1 GCA_030036985.1 Bryobacteraceae bacterium | reverse complement strand
TTGCGTGGTCGGAACAGATCACGAGGATAGTGTCGTCGCCCGCAATGGTGCCGACGATCTCCGGCCATTCCTCATCGTCCAGCGCGACGGCGACGGAACTGGCGTGTCCGGGCGCGGTCTTCAATACCACCTGGTTCTGCGCGATGCGGATGTCCTGCAGGAATTCGCCGGCGAGCGTCGCGAACTGCAGCGCCGGTCCGTCGTTGCCGAGCTCGCGATAACCGTCGGCGGTCTTCACCAGACCGAGTTCACGCACGTCGCGTGAGAGCGTCACCTGCGTGGTTTCGATTCCGGTTTCCCTGAGCGCTTTGGCGAGTTCGTCCTGGGTGTAGATGCTTCGGCCGCGGATTAATTTGAGGATCTGTCCGTGGCGAAAGCTTTTCGTCATGAGAGATTGGCGAGACGTTTACGCGCGGCGATCAATGCCGACGCGACCGCGGCCGGCCCCGTGCCGCCGGTGATTTCGCGCGTCTTCATGCCTTCGCGTGGATCGAGCAGGCGCGCGAGTTCCGGCGTGAATTCCGGCGCGAATTGGGCGAGAGATGCGGCATCCCAGTCCGCCGGCTTCTTGCCCGCGCGAACGCTTTCGAGCACCAGCCGTCCCACGATCTGATGCGCCTGGTGAAACGCCGTGCCGTTGCGCGCGAGAGCTTCGGCGAGATCGGTCGCGACTACCCAGCTTGCATCGGCCGCGTCTGCGGGAACCTTCTCCCGCAGCACCACAGACTCCGCAACCACGCGCGCCATTTCAAGGCAGCCGTTGACCTGGTCGCAGGCTTCGAACAGCGGCTCCTTGTCTTCCTGCATGTCGCGATTGTAAGTCAACGGCAGACCCTTCATGGTGACGAGAAGGGAATTGAGCGCGCCCAGCACGCGTCCCGATTTTCCGCGAATCAGCTCGAGCGAATCGGGGTTCTTCTTTTGCGGCATGAGACTCGACCCGCTGGTGACGCCGTCGCCAAGTTCCATCCAGCCGAACTCTTCGGAAGAGTAAAGAATCCAGTCTTCAGCGAGGCGGCTCAGGTGGATCATCGTGACCGAAGCGGCATAGAGGTAATCGAGGGCGAAATCGCGGTCGGCGGAAACATCCATGCTGTTGCGGGTGACGGCGTGGAAGTCGAGGTCGCGCGCGATGGCGTCGCGGTCGTGCGGAAATCCGCTGCCGGCGAGGGCGCCGGAGCCGAGCGGCATCTCATCCGCGCGCCGGCGCGCGTCGGCGAAACGCTCATGATCGCGCATGAACATTTCGAAGTACGCGAGCAGGTAATGCGGCCACAACACCGGCTGCGCGCGCCGCAGATGCGTGTAGCCGGGGATGATGGCGTTGGGGTATTTGTCGGCGAGATCGAGCAGCGCCGCGATCAGCTGCCGCAGCAGCTCGCGCGCGTGGTCGCATTCGTCGCGCAGCCACAGACGGGTATCGAGCGAGACCTGTTCGTTGCGGCTGCGGCCGGTGTGGATCTTGTCCGCGAGACCGCCGACCAGTTCCTTCAGCTTGCCGATGACGAAGGAATGAACGTCCTCGTCTTCGGCGTCGTCGAAGAAACGCGGCGAGTTGGCTTCGCTGCGGATGGAATCGAAAGCCGCCACAATTTCGGCGCATTCGGGTTCCGTGAGAACGCCCGCCCGCGCGAGCGAACGCGCGAAGGCCTGGGAGCCGCGCACGTCCGCATCGAGCAGGCGTCGGTCGAAATGGAGCGAGTTCGAAAAACGCTCGAAGACCTCCGAAGGTCCGGTCTCGAAACGCCCGCCCCAGAGCTTCATTGCTTGCCGCTGTGTTTAGTGGCGAGGGCGCGCACTTGGATCGGCAGACCGATCAGGTTGATGAAGCCGCGCGCGTCTTTCTGGTCGTAGTCGGCGCCCATGGTGAAGCTGGCGATGGCGAGCGAGTAGAGCGAATACGGCGATTTGCGGCTCACCGGATCGAGATTGCCTTTGTAGAGGCGCATGGTGATTTCGCCGGTGGTCGATTGGCTGATGGATTCGAAGAAAGCGTCGAGCGCTTCGCGCAGCGGCGTGAACCAGAAGCCGTTGTAGACGAGATCGGCGTAATCGAGCGCGAGCTTCTGCTTGTAATGCAGCATGCTCCGGTCGAGCGTGAGGGCTTCCAGTTCGCGGATGGCGGCCATGAGGATTGTGCCGCCGGGCGTCTCGTAGCAACCGCGGGATTTCATGCCGACGAAACGGTTCTCCACCAGATCGATGCGGCCTACGCCGTGTTTGGCGCCGATCGCATTCAGCGTTTCGAGCAGTTGGACCGGCGGCAGCGTCTTGCCATTCACGGAAACCGGAACGCCTTTTTCGAAACCGACCGTTACTTCTTCCGGCGTGTCCGGCGCGTCCTTGGGGCTGCGCGTGAGCATCCAGAGATGATCGGGCGCGGCGTTGGCCGGGTCTTCCAGTTCGCCGCCCTCGTGGGAGATGTGCCAGATGTTGCGGTCGCGGCTGTAGATTTTCGTGGTGGTCTGCGAAATCGGTACGTTGTGTTTGGCCGCGTATTCGATGCAGTCTTCGCGGGAGACCAGATTCCATTCGCGCCAGGGTGCGATGACGGGCAGTTCGGGCGCGAGGGCTTTGTAGGTCAGCTCGAAGCGGACCTGATCGTTTCCTTTTCCCGTGCAGCCGTGCGCGAGCGCGTCGCATCCGGTCGCGAGCGCGGCTTCGACCTGGCGCTTGGCCAGCAACGGCCGCGCGATCGACGTGCCGAGCAGATATTTGTGCTCATAAACGCCGCCCGAACGGATCAGCTTCCACAAATAATCCCGGACGAACTCTTCGCGCATGTCGGAGATTTCGACTTCGGAGGCTCCGGTCTTGCGCGCCTTGGCTTCGAGGCCGGTCAGCTCATCGCCGCCCTGGCCGATATCGCCGCACACCGCGACGACTTCGCAACCGTAGTTTTCCTTCAACCACGGAATGATGATGGATGTGTCCAGCCCGCCCGAATAGGCAAGTGCGACTTTTTTGGCATTCATGACCTTTGGGTTCAGAGCAGCATCAGCAGCAGCGCTTTCTGCGCGTGCAGCCGGTTTTCCGCCTGATCGAAAACGATCGAGCGCTCCGATTCGATGACGTTGTCCGTGACTTCTTCGCCGCGCTTGGCCGGAAGGCAGTGCATGAACACGGCGTGCGGCGCGGCATGCGTGAAGAGGTCTTCGTCGACCTGATAATCCGCGAAGGCGGTGCGGCGCTCGGCGGCTTCGTTTTCCGCTCCCATGCTGGCCCAGACGTCGGTGTAGATGGCGTCGGCATTGCGCGCGGCTTCGGCGGGATCGTACGAGACGGTGATTTTGCTGCGCGACTGCGCCGCGATTTCCCGCGCCTGGTCGATAACGGCCGGATTGGCTTCGTATTTTTCGGGCGTGGCAAGGGCGAAATCCATGCCGAGACGCGCGGCGTTCAGCATGAGCGAATTCGCCATGTTGTTGCCATCACCGATGAAGGCGAACTTGAGGCCGCGGGCGGTTCCGAAGTGCTCCTGGATGGTCTGCATGTCGGCCAGCGCCTGGCAGGGATGGAACATGTCGCTGAGCGCGTTGATGACAGGGACGCTCGACCAGCGGGCGAGATCGTCGACCGTTTTCTGGAAGAACGTACGGGCGACGATGGCGTTCACCCAGCGATCGAGATTGCGCGCCATGTCCTTGAGCGGTTCGCGCATGCCGACGCGGCCTTCGTTGACGATGGCGAATCCGCCCAGCTGCTGGATCGCGAGTTCGAAGGTCATGCGGGTGCGCAGGGATGGTTTTTCGAAGAGCAGGGCGATGGATTTACCGGCCAGGGCGGAGCGGTAGAGTTCGGGGGAACGTTTGACGTCGGACGCAAGTTCGAGGAGGCCGAGGAGCTCGTCGGGAGTGAGGTCGAGATCCTTAGTGAGATCCCCTTGGGCAATTTTGGAGAGGGCGGGCGCAGCCATCATGAATTTTTATGCACTCCAATGAATATTTAACCATTCGGAGGCTGGCTAAGTCAAGGGGAAAGCGCCAAGCCTGGAACGTGCTCGATTTCACCGACCAAGCCGGCTGGGGACCGGCTTGCGGGCGCGGGCGCCCGCCCGCTGTGGATTGGGAAGTCTACACGTGCACCAGAAATTCGGGATCATCCTTCAAACCATCGGGCGCGTGCTTTTTGTCGTAGGGCGGTATGAATATGGTCGGCGCGCCGTATGACTTCTTCTTCGAATCGTAAAGGGATTGGTAGATCGCATTGCCGGTGCGGTCCGCGAAGTAGAAGTTGCTCGACGAATCGAAGGCCATACCGGCGGGCGAGTTCAACCCCGAAAGAAAGGTGCTCAGAGCGTTCGATGTCAGGTCATACACCAGGATCGAACCGGAACTTGTGATGTAAAGATCGTCGCCGTTGAGCAGCAAATGACCGGGACCGTTGAGGAGGGTCGCACTCGTCACCTCGCTCTGCAATTGGCCGGTTGCCAAAGAATACGCTTTTACGGCGTTCCCAGGCTCGTCGCAGACATAGAGAAGGCCGTTGTAGACCACCATGTCCCGCACTGAATGCGAGGCCGGTCCCGTGGGCGGGTCAACGTCGAGACCTTGGGGTTGAGGTACGTTGGGAGGCGCGGGACTCACTCCGGCCAACGCTCCATATGACGAGGCGACAAACGTGCCGGTGAGAAACGTCCCGAGATTGAGGCCCTGCAGATAGCTCGCCACCGCGAGGGGTGTCCCCGGAACATACGGCGACTGGGGATTCGTGTCGCAGGCCACGCCGGTGTTCGGCGGGCCGAGAGCGGTCACGACATTGGTGTCCTGGCTGGATATGTAGCCGTTGTTGTTTGTGTCAAAGGCTACGCCGAATGGATGCGAAATGGCCGGCGACACCGTGGGGCCGGCGTAGGCCCCGATAAAGTTGTATGCGCCGTCGCTGTCGCCGCTGCCGGTATAAACAAGCACCTGATTGGTTTTATCGGAGCCGTTGGCCATGTAGAGATAACCGTTGGGGCCGAACTTCATGGCGCGGAGTTCGTCCAGTGCGGGAGCGCATGGCGGCGGCTAGTGTCCCGTCCCACTTAATTATTTACAATTAGAAGGATTCGTGATCCGATGGGGTATGTTCACCCGCGCGGCTGCATTGGATCTCGATCAAGCGCAGATACGACGCCTGGAATCGCTGGTCCGTGCGGGCGGCACACCGCAAAAGACCGCCCGCAAATGTCAGGTGATCCTTCTGGCGAGCCAAGGCGTGTCG
>JASHSD010000217.1 GCA_030036985.1 Bryobacteraceae bacterium | reverse complement strand
GAACACGGAGGGATCTACGACCACGTCCAGCCGCCCTCCTGTACGCCCGACGGTTTCAGCGCGACCCCGGACGCAACAGGCGTTCCTGGCCTGACGTTTTTGTTTAACCGTCTCGGAGTTCGTGTCCCCGCGATTTTGATCTCGCCATGGATTCCTAAGGCTACCGTTGTCCCGGGTCCCGAGGATTTAGTGAACGGCAGGGTTTTCGAACATGCTTCGATCCCGGCTACAGCCACTTCATTCTTTCTGGGCGAATATTCAGATCGTTCGCCAAGGGAGATTCAGGCGCAGACTTTCCTCGACCTGCTGTCGGATCAGATGCGTCCCGACGAGGACTGTCCGGTTTTTGGAGATTAGGAGGGACAGATGGGATTTACTACAAATATTATTCAGGTACCGAAACCCGGCCGCGGCGCTTATAACCCTGACCGTCCGCTGCATGCAAACGCCCTGATCGCGGCTCAGGTAAAACATTTCGCCGAGGCGGAAAAGCATCTTCCGCCGGAGCTTCAGACCGGGATCGATCCCGATAAGATCGCGACCGAGGGCGAGGCGGCCGCATACATCCGCAGAGTGACCGAAGCGATTCATCAGAGCGGGGGACGCCCGCGAAAGGTTCAGGCGCAGCCGTGAAATTCGCCGGCGCGCTCGCCTTGCTGTGTTGCTCCGCGGCGATGCAGTTGTGCGCTCAGGAGACCCAGCTGGGAGCGGATTTCCGGAACGAAGCGAGCGATTTCGACATGAGCTGTGTGCATCCCGCCGGGTCTCTGTTCGGCGCCATCGGCGGGTGCGCGGACGTTCTGTTTACGGGCCAGCCGCTGCACATCGCGGTAGGCAGCCTTTCCCCGGAAAACGGGTTCGGGGCGGGGATCGCGCTGGTGACTCACTATACTCCGAACGAGGACTGGCGGCTGTTCTGGGATTTCGACGCGGTCGCGACGCCCAATCTTTCGTGGCGCGCGGGCGGCTACATGACCGCGGTGTTGATTCGCCACCCGAAGATCGTCGTGCTGCCGGGAACGGCGGCCTCGAAAGGGAACGCCGGTCCACGCATCGAAGAGATGCCCACGTTCCATCTCTACGCACAGGCTACTTCGCTCAATGAGCTTACTTACTTCGGCCTTGGCCCGACCAGCTCGCTTTCCGGACAGGCGCATTACGGGATGCGGGAAACGATTATCGGAACTAACGCGATATGGCCTATATATGCGCCGCTTGGTCTCTCGTTATTCGGAGAGGTAAATGGACGTATGACCGCTTTGATGGGCAGCGGCGATACGAGTCCTTCAATCGACGATCTGTATACGCCGGCAACGGCCCCAGGTCTCGCGGCCCAACCCGCGTATGCTCAGTTCGGTGAAGGAGTCCGGGTCAATCCGGAGTTCGCGGGCGGGTACGTGCGCCTGAGATATTCGATAACCTTTCAGGAATGGTTACCCGGCGAAACCGGATATTCGTTCCGTCGATTTACCGCCGATCTCTCGCATCAGTTTCCGCTTTATCGCGGCATGCGTTCTTTGAACCCGCAGGAGTTCAATGGTCCGGACAGTTGCCTGCAGGGTCCGACCGCGAAGAGCTGTCCTCCGATCACGCGAAATCTTGAAGGAAGCTTCGGCTTACGGTTTCTCTACACGGCATCTTTTATTCCGAACGGCGACGTTGTGCCGTTCTTTTTCGATCCAACCCTGGGCGGTTCCGATATCAATGGCAACCCTGTGCTCGCGAGCTATGAGGACTATCGGTTTCGCGCGCCGAACCTGATGCTGCTTCGCGGCAGCTTCGAGCACTCCATTTACAAGTGGCCGATCGGCGTGAAGTTCATGGTCGACGAGGGAAGGGTTGCGCTGACGCACAGCGACCTGGGGTTCGATCACCTCGCACATAGTTACGCGGCCGGTTTGACTGTGCATGCGGGCGGATTGCCGGTGATGGATCTGCTTTTCGCATGGGGAGGACACGAAGGAACCCACACTATTGCGAGTGTCAGCAATGCGCTCCTCGGGGGGACCGATCGGCCCTCGCTTTATTGAGGGTCAATTTTCGGTGGGTCTTTCCAGGTGATCGACAGCAATCATGTCGACGGAAGCCTTTTGCGGGACAAGCGTCAGTCCCATGTCCCGGACGGCGGTGCGGGGATCGATGTCGAGCGGATCAGACCCGCTTCGAGTGCGGGCTTCGGGCGCGGCTATCAGGCGCATATCGTAGTTGCCGGTGAGTCCTGTCTTGTCCAGGATCGGTCGACCGTCGATTTTGCCTCTCAGGCGATCGGCCAACCGCTCGATCGGACAATTCGAGAAGGTTTCGTCGTCATTGCGCCCATCGCTTGCCAGCCCCGTATGCACGGAGCAGGGGCCGGAGCCTGGTTTCAGTTTGAGCCCGTTCTTTCCGACCTGTAACAGGTATACCTGCATCTCTTGTGTCTCGTGATGCACTTTCAGTTTGAATCGATCCAGGAGCAGGTTCTGAAGCATGATCCGCACGTCCTCGATTTTCGGCGTTCCGGCTCCTGGGGCGCGAGCAAGGATGTCATACATCTTGTTGTAAATGTCGTCCGCGGGAATGTCGCGGGAAATCTTCAGTTGAAAGTCCCACAGATTCCAGGCATCCATGATCAGCCCGTAGACGGTGTAGCCTTCGAGACGGATCAACGGGTCGGAAACCGTGAGCGGTCCCGAGCGAAAGACGGTTCCCTGGTGTTGGCGGACCGACGCTACTTCGAACGTTGCGCCGGGTGGGTCCGGCTTCGCTATCAGGGGACTCAGGAGAGCTATCGCCAACGTCAGTTTAACCATCTTGCACCTTCACCCCGAGATTCTACTCCCTGGCGGGCGGATTTTTCGGTAACAGACCAGGCGGATTGCCAATCCGCCGCAGGTTAACAACCTGCCCTGCCGTTTCCGATTCCGCGCGGTAGAGAGAGGCCGATGATCGAGTAATCTAAAACCCAACAAGACGGTTGAGCACGTAATCGACGAGCGTGAGCAGAATGGACCCGACAACCGCGGAGAAACAGCCGTACACGCGGAAGCCCGGCACGAACTCCGAAGCCAGCTTCAGCATGAAGCCGTTGATCAGGAACCAGACGATGCCGAGCGAAAGGAGGATAAACGGCAGCAGGACGATCTTCAAAATCAGACCAACCGTGGCGCTGACCAGACCGATGACGAACGCCGCGATCAGTGCCGAGCCGAAACTATCCACCTGAATGCCCGGCAGGATGTTCGCCACAATCAGCAGGGCGACCCCGCTCAGCAACCAATGAATGATCCAGCCGCGAATAAACATTATTTTTCGAACTGCGCGAAGCGGTCTTCGAGATCGGCTTCGAGCCGCGCCTTGTCGTTGTTATCCAGATACTCGCGGCAGGCAGAGGTTTTCGCGCCCGCGGCGCAAGGCGCGGCAACGGAGAAGTATTTGCGATCCTTCCAGTAACTCGCGCCGGGTGCGAACGAATATTCCAGACTGTTTCTGACCAGCTCCTTGAGATCGGAGTAGCTCAGGTTGTAAGTGAGCACCGCGCGCTCGAACTCTTCCGTCAGCTGCGAGCGCGAGACGCCTTCGTCGTCGGTCGAGAGCGCCAGCGGGACGCCGTTGCGGCGATAAATCGGAAACGGATGCTGATCGCCTTTGACGCCGAGGATTACATCGTTGCTCGTGAGGTTGATCTCGACCAAGATGTGCCGCTCGCGCATTTCTGCGAGCAGCGTGGCGGGGTCCTTTTCGTACATCACGTCGACGCCGTGGCCGATGCGTTCGGCGTGCCCCAGATCGATGGCTTCGCCGATGTGAAACCGCAGCCCGTCGGGCGGCACAAGGCCCGGCGCGAGTTCGCCCGCATGCAACGTGATGTGCACGTTCGGCCAGATTTTGTGGGCGTAATCGACCATGGTCATCTGCAGATGGTAATCGTGCATGGAGATGTAGCCGTCCTCGGCCTGCACGAAGTTCACAGCGACCACTCTGGGATCGGCCGCGGCGAGTTCGAACCCGGCCATCACCTGTGCGAAGACCTGCTCCTTCGGAAATTCGCGCAGCACCTGATAGACGTAGCGAACCTGCACGCGGCAGGCGGCGGAGTCGGGCGTGCGCGCGCAGCCGAGACCGGAAAGGCGCTTCTGTTCCATCCGATCCACGCGGGTTTTCATTTGCGCCACGAGCCTGTCAAGGCCCGCGGCTTCGAGTTTGCGGCGCGTGGCATCGAAATCGTCGGTGAGGCCGACGGTCTTTCCCAGCCCCGCGATTGAGCCGCCGGAAAGCGCCATCAGTTCGAGGTATGACTCGTTCTGGTCCGCCGCGCGTTGGACCACGCCCGCGATCAGATCGCCGCTGCTTACCGCGCCGAATTTGTCGAAGGTGTCGAAGAAATGATCGTGCCCCGATTGCTTTCCCGGCACGAAATTGCGCATGGAAAAGCTGTCGATGAGGCCGTTGCGAAGGGTGTTGTCCGTTTGTGTGGCGGCCGCATCGACCTGGCCGGGAGCGCAAGCTCCGCCGGGCGCGGTGGCTTCGACAAGCGCGAGCGCGGCAGTGTCTACGCAGAGATGCGTTTGGACCGCGGCGGCGAGGTAGTCCTCGGCATAGATAGCGCCGGAGAGGTGGTTGTGCAGGTCGGCGCCTTTCGGCATACGATAGAGGAATGCGTAGAGTTCGAGCGGGTTTTTGCGCGCTTCGGCGAAGCGGCGGTCGATGCGCGAGGCCGCGGGGCTGGCCGCTTGCGCGATCGCCAGCGCGCCGAGGAACGACAGGATGCAGGCCCGACGGAGCATTCGTCTATGATCGCAGAACGGGGAGTCAACTGATCGCCGGCTCTAATCCCACCGTCTTTCAGACGGTCAGCTTTCAGCAGGTTTCACCTTTGCTTTCGTGCCCTCGTGGCGCAGACTCTCAGTCTGCCGCGCCAGGCTCGATATCAAGAAGAAACCTCCTCCGGGCACTTGCGGTGGGGCGAAGCATGCGTCCCGAAGAGTCGGGACGCGGCGCGCAGGAGTGCGCGCGCCACGGTTCGCTTCAGGCGAACAGTCGCAAACAATCCTACCGGCTTTGAGCCGGTAACTGTTTGGCGGCATTGCTGTGGGGGCCGGCGCTTCGGCGCTGTCCCCGATGGGCCTGAGACCCACGAACCGTCATGAAATCCCGCGCGGACGTGGGGTCAGGGCTTCGGCCCTGCGGCCAGGCTTTCGCCCGGCGTTTCGACTCGAACTCGACAGATTTTCAGCGCTGCGGCCGCTCTTCCGGGCGGCCTGGAGCCAGGACAAATACCGCGGCTCGCAAGTGGATTTCGTCCGGCATCGCGCCGGGCAGAAGCCCGGCGGCAGGCCCGAAGGCCTGACCCCACTACTGCTTCAGAATCCCGGCGATGAAATCCAGCGCGCGCGGATCATTCGATTGTCCCAGCCAGAACATCGCCCTTTTGCGAATGGCGGGGTCGGCGTTCGTCTTCGCCAACTGGATCAGCAGCGGAATGCCCTGATCCCTGGGCAGCTGCGTCAGCGCGAACACCGCGCGTTCCTTGACGGCGCGGTCGGAATCGTTCAGCGCGGCGCCGCGGATCACCTCGGCCGCCTGTTTGTCGTCGGCCTTTTGCGCGAGCCAGAAAAGCGCCTGTTCGCGCACGTGCGGGCTGCGATCGCTCCGTGCCGCGTCGACCACAGTCTTCATCGCCGCGGGATCCTTGCTCTGCGTGAGCGCGAAGATGACCTGACCGCGCACCTGATCGCTGGGCTCGTTCGCCAGCATGCGCTTCAGCGCCTCGAATCCTTTTTCGCCGCGCGAAACACCGAGCCAGAAGGCTGTCTTTCCGCGGATGTTCTCCGGGCTTGCGGGCGCCGTGAGATCGTCCATGGCGCGATCCGCCGCCGTGCCCGCGTGCATGGCGATGGCGAATATTGCCTGGTTCGCGATCTGGCCGGCCATCTGCGATCTGAGCCACGACACGCTCTGATCCGCGGGAACGCCCGAGATCCAATAGAACGGCAGCCCTCCGCCATCCAGTCTGCAATCGGGCGAAACCACGCGCAGGCGATCCGTCTCGCCGCCTTCCCTGCGCACCAGAACCAGGATCGAGCTTGGCCCTTCAAGCCTGATGGGCGCATCGGCTGCGCGGCCGCGGCACTCGGCGTCCGAAGAGTTCACGTCGCCGTTCATGTCGCCGCCGATGCGCCGGATGGCGGGTTCGGAATATCCGGCCCAGAACGGGCCCGACCCGAATTGCGCCAGTTGCGAGGCCAACGATCCGCTGAAGGTGCGCGTCTCGACCTTCGCATTTTCAATCGCAGGCTGCTGCGCGAAAAC
>JASHSD010000216.1 GCA_030036985.1 Bryobacteraceae bacterium | reverse complement strand
CGGCCAAAATGATGCGGCATCGCAGAGCAACCTGTTGCGGAGTCCCGAATGCCCCCGCCCACTGGTTCAATTTCAGCCTGTCGGACTCTCGCAACTTCAATGAAACAGCATTGCGGGACACACTCAGAGTATACGGCAAGCTCTTATAAATAGTCCAGTTATTTGTTGGACACTACACTAGCGCGTTCTTCGATACCAACGTCCTGGTCTACGCGGCGGTCGGAACCGGCCGAGATGAGCGCAAGCGGATGCGCGCTTTGGAACTGATGGAATCGGAGAATTTCGCCACGTCGGCTCAGGTCCTGCAGGAGTTCTTTGTGACAGTGGTACGGAAGGCATCACGCCCGCTCTCGGCCGAGCGGGCTTTGGAATGGATTGAGGAGTGGATGGCATTCCCCTGCCAACCCATCGACCACCAGCTCGTCCGTATCGCCATTGAACGATCGGAGCGGTACGCGATTTCCTATTGGGACGCCGCCATCCTCGCCGCGGCTGAGGCGGTGGGAGCCGGCACGGTCTATTCGGAGGATCTGAATCACGGGCAGCGGTACGGGAACGTGAGGGTTGTCAATCCTTTTCGGTGATTGCGCGGCCCCTCTGCTAACCTGGAAATTCCGCTATGGTCAAAGCTTGGTACGGGCGGCGCATGCACGCCTGGGAAATGGATCTGGCGACGCGCTCCACCGACCGCGTCGTGCGGCCTTTCGACTGGGGCCTCGACTGGACCGCGAACTGGCCCTTTCAATCCCACGAACCGGATGCGGAAACGCGCCTGCGTGAGTTGAATCGCATCGCGCTCGAACGCAGCGCGGAGTTCTTCGACTACCGCCCGCCGCGCGATTTCCGCGTCGAGCAGTCGTGGCTGCGCTTCACCTCGGCGGTCGATACGCCGTATCGCGAAAACAACACAGTGCACGCGCGCTATTTTCCGGCGAGCGCCCGCTTTCGGCGCGGTCGGAAAGCTGTAGTCGTGCTGCCTCACTGGAACGCCAGCCCGCAGCAGCACGTGGCGTTATGCGAAGGCATCGCCAAACTGGGGATCTCCGCGCTGCGCATCAGCCTCCCCTATCACGACCGCCGCATGCCGCCGGAACTGACGCGCGCCGATTACGCCGTTTCCTCGAACATCGCGCGCACCATCGACGCCACGCGCCAGGCCGTTATCGACGTGCGTTCCTGCTTCGATTGGCTGGAACAGCGCGGTTATAACGATGTGGGCATCGTCGGCACCAGCCTTGGTTCCTGTTATGCGTTTCTGGCGACAGCGCACGATCCGCGCATTCGCGTGAACGTATTCAACCATTGCTCCACTTACTTCTCGGACGTGGTGTGGACGGGTCTGTCGACTCGTCATATCCGCCAGGGACTGGAGAGCCGGATCGACGCCGATCGCCTGCGCGAGGCGTGGGCCTGCGTCAGCCCGGTGCATTACATGGACCGTTTCGCCTCCATGAAGAAGCGCTCGTTCTTTCTCTATGCGACCTACGACACCACGTTTCTGCCGGAGTTTTCGCGTCAGGTGGTGGAGCATATCCGGCAGCGCGGGCTCGATCACAAGCTGGTGGTGATGCCCTGCGGACATTACACGCTGGGCGAGACCCCGTTCAAATTCATCGCGGGTTACCACATCTGCTCTTTCCTGAAACGCAACCTCTAAGCTCGGACCCGCGACCAGGCAGGAACACGCGACTCCCTGGACACGCGACTTTAGTCGCGTCTCGTGTGCCGGTGGCGTCCTCGTCCGCGAGCGATACAATACAATCGTCATGCATCCGCAAAGACGTGAATTCCTTCGCACTCTGGCCGGCGGGGCGGCCGCGCTGACGTTGTCCCGCGCGGCTTTCCCTGACGCCGCCGGGGCCTCGCCCGTTGCCACGAAGCTCACGGATAAGATCACGCTGATTTCCGGGGCGGGGAACAATGTCGTTGCGCTTGCGGGCGATGGCGGAAATCTCCTCGTGGACTGCGGCGATGCCGCTCATGCGCAGGATGTCCTCAAGCTTGCGGGCCCGGTTAAGACCGTCTTCAACACGCATTGGCACCTGGAATCGACAGGCGGTAATGACTCCATGGCGGGCGCGGGCGCGAAGATCGTCGCGCACATGAACACCAAGCTGTGGATGACGCAGGAAATCATCCACGATTGGGAGAAGAAGACCTACCCGCCGCGCGCAAAGCAGGCGATTCCCACCGAGGCATTCTACAAAGACGGCAAGACCACGTTCGGCGGTGAAGCGATCGAATACGCAGTCATGCCGCTCGCCCACACGGATGGCGATATCTACGTTCACTTCACGCAGGCGAACGTGCTGGTGACGGGCGACGCGGTGCAGCCGGGCAGACTTCCCATATTCGATTGGTTCTGCGGCGGCTGGATCGGCGGCATGCAGCAGGCGCAGCGCACGCTGCTCGGCATTGCCGACGACAACACGAAAATTGTGCCCGGCTCCGGGCCTGTCATGACGAAGGCGGAGTTGCAGGCGAACTTCGAACTCGTGACCCGCATGCGCGAAGACCTGGTGAAGCTGCTCAAGCAGGGCAAAGGCCCGGAGGACATGATCAGGATGCAGGCGGCGAAGGAGTTCGGGGCGCTGGCGGGCAATCCCGATACGTTTCTGTACACGGCCTACCGCGGGCTTTGGGCGCATGCCCGCGAACTTGGCGGCATCGTGTGAATCAAGCTGGAACCGTAGCAGAGCTCACGATGACGGGGAATGAACAGATCGCAGTCGACTATGAGATTTCCGAGCCGCCTGCCAGGGTGTGGCGCGCTCTTACCGATCCGAAGCTGCTCGCGGCGTGGCTCATGCCGAGCGATATCGCGCCCGTGGTCGGACACAAATTCACGTTCCAGGGGCAGCCGCGGGGCGATTGGAACGGCGTGGTCGATTGCGAAGTTTTGGAAGTTATTTCGGAGAAACATCTCGTCTACTCGTGGAACGGCGGATCGGCAAGCGGCGCGGGATACGTCCTCGAAACGACCGTCGCCTGGACGCTGGAGCCTCGCGCCCACGGCGGCACGAAACTGAGTCTCGTCCACCACGGGTTTCACCCGGACGACTTCGCCTTTCGCGCCATGGGTCAGGGATGGCGGAGCATGGGCGCGAGCATCTCCCGCGCCTTCGCGTTACTTTAGCCAGTCCACACGACATAGGTGCGGACAATCTCAGGACCCACGCGAGCCAAAGGATTGGCAAGCGCTCGCTCGACCCCGTATACTGAAGGCGAGTCATACTGGATGCCATTTTGTGGCATCCGCCTGTGCGAACGACGAAACACATCTCGATAACATTTCCCGCTGCGATGGCGAGAGAAGCCGAGCGCCTCGCCAGGCGCGAGAACCGAACGATGAGTGAACTGCTGCGCGAAGCATTCCGGCACTATCGGACGCGTGAAGATCATCGCGCTGACCTCGCCTCGATCCTCCGGATCGTCGCCGATGCGAAGAGTAACCCGCTCTCCCCGGAGGAACTGGCAGCCGAGGACAAGCGGCTCATGAAGATCGGCGCCGCCCGCGCGAAAAAGGCCGGCATTAAAGGAGCGCGATGCGGTGCGCCTCGTCCACGAATCGCGTGCCCGGCGCTCCGCCTCTTAGGGTCGTCCTCGATACGAATATCTACATCGCGGGGTTCAATCATCCGCGCGGCCGAAACGCGAAGCTGTGGAGTGCCGCACGAGACCGCCGATACCAGCTGCTTGTCTCTGTGCCGATCATCCGGGAAATCGCCGAGGTTCTTCGGGGCGACTTCGCATGGCCCGAGCCCGACCTTCACCAGCGTATCCGCCTCGTTGCGCAGGTGGCCGAAATCGTTATCACAAGGACCACACTCGACCTCGTCCCTGCCCGTTCAACCACTCCCTTGCGATCATGGCTCAGAAGCCCATTCCGAGCCGCGCGCGTAAGCAAGCGGTTTTCGCAAAGGGATGGGTTATTTGGTGACAGCTCCTTAGTCCGCCCTGCGAACCGTCAGGGCAAAACGGTGAACGGCACCGAGGCCTCGGTTGTCTCCCATCGCAGCGCCAGCGTACCCTTGTTTCCGCCGTTCGATATCAATTCGAAGCGGAGGGTCTCGACCGGCGCCGCCAGCGTCCTGAGATTCATCTTCGTGCGGCCGAAATCCTCCGCCGAATCGTAATCGAGGTGATGCTGACCGCTCTGCTTGTTCACGATCAGCGTCCACTCCTTCGGGCCGGGGATGGCCCAGATGCTCCACGTGCCTTTGGGAAGCCTGAGTGTGCCGAACTGGAGATCCGCCGCCGTGGCGAGTCCCGTCGCCACATTCGCGCCTGGGCACCAGACCTCGCCATAGGGCACAAGGTAGCCCATAATTTTGCGGCCGTGCATCGAGGGAGCGTAATAGTCGACGTTGATCCGTTTGCCGGCGATCGTCACCGTGGCGCTCGCGGGCGGACTGGTATAGCGCTGGGCCGCTGCGCACCCCGCAAGCAGAAACACAAGGACGGCGGACCAACCGGAAAATCGGAACATCGGGAAGCCTCCACGGCTATCTTATATCGTCGGGGTCGGATAAAATGTGCGGGTGTAAAAGCCAATGCACAGATTCCTGCCGATACTCGCGCTCTCATCGCTGCTGATGCCGACGGGGCGCGCGCAACTGAAGGATTTTCCCGATGGCCCTGCCAAGGAATATGTCACCCGGATCTGTCTACAGTGTCACGAAGCGTCGCAGCTCCTGAGCCAGCATCGAACCGGGGACGACTGGAAGGCGACTGTCGCCAGGATGGCCCAGAAGGGCGTCTCCGCGCCGACCGAGCAGTTCGACGCCATCGCGGCCTACATGGCGAAATACTTCCCCAAAACGGAAGACGCCACGAAAATTAATATGAACAAGGCCACGGCCGAGGAGATCGTGAAAGTAATCGGCCTCACGCCGGACGAAGCCAAAGCGCTCGTCGCCTATCGCGAGAAACATGGCGACTACCGCGAGTGGGGCGAGATGCTTGTGGTCTACGGAGTCGACGGCCGCAAACTGGAAGCGGCCAAAGACAAGATGACGTTCTGACAGATTTCACCGGGATCGGAAACTGGTTCCCGTGTAGGGCAGGATGGTATCCTGCGGCGGATTGGCAATCCGCCTGGCCTGGACCGCACCAATCTGCCCGCTTAACTTGTATTTCTCATAGACCAGGCGTCGGGAGGAGTCCAAACGCGGCAGACATGAGTGTCTGCGCCACGGTAGTGACACAGCCTGTCGAACGGAGTCGTGGCGCAGACGCTCGCGTCTGCCGCACCGGCACTCGTGCCGGTGCTTTTGGGATCGAGTATGTGAGAAACCCCGCTTAAGGAATCGGATCCATTTTCTGCCCGGCCCGAATCCGGAGAACACCGCCCCACCCCGGCGCTATTACTTCCACCGCGATTACTTCCACCACAAGCCGTTCCATTTTTTTACGACCATCCGCCCATCTCGGCCTTCAGGCCGAACAAGCTCTTCTCGGCGCTCATCGCATCGGCGCGTTGATGCCGATTCACGTTTCGCAGACCGAACATCGCCGGGTCAATGCGTCACGCGTAGCTACTTCGGCTCGTCCGTCCAATAAGCCTGGCGCCACCGCAGGCGCACTCCGCCGCGATTCGGCGCCGCGACCACGATCTGATGCCTCCCCGCGGAATCGGCGCCCTGCGGAAAGCTGAGGATGTATTGGCTGTGGATCTCGACGCCAAAATCCTCGATGGCCTTCTCGATCCCGCCTTCCTTCATGAACGGATAATCGCGTCCGCCCGTCGCTTCCGTCAAAGCCCGAATCGCGTCCGGTCCTTTCGGCTTTGAACCCCATGCCGACACATTCGGCGCATAGTGCGCCGCGAAAACTTCGATTCCGGCGCGCTCCACGGCATCCACCGCGTCGTCGAGCTTTGCGGAACTGCCGCGATCGCGATCGTCCGAGATCAGCAGCAGCACCTTGCGGCCGTCGCGATCCCGCAAGCGGTCGGCAGCCGCGGCGACGGCATCATAAAGATGAGCCTCCAGCGGCGAACCCTTCTCCACATTTTCCACAGCTTGCCGAATCGCCACCGGATTTCCGGTGAAGTCCCGCACCCATGCGATCTCGCTATCGAACGTCACCACCGCCGCTTCGCCGCGCCTGCCGATCACGAGAGGCTGGATCATGCCGCCGATACGCCGAATCGTTTCGAGCGCCAGTGCCGGAACCGCGGAAGTCTGAATCGCGATCACCAGCGAGATGCGGGCGGCCCCGCCGTCAAAGACGTCGGCCGTGATGTGGCGCTCGACGCCGTCGTCGAGCACCCGGAAATCGCGCGCGGTCAGTCCCTCGACAAACCTGCCGTCCGGCGAAGTGACGCTGACGGGCGCCTCCACCAGCTTCGTCTGCACACGGATCGCGGCCTCCTGCGCGACGAGCGTCGCCAGGCAAACGAGCGACCCCAGGGTGACCCGCCAAACCGCCCCGAACACGATGACTGAAATGATAGTGCAAACGCGCCGCGCGGTAAAGCAGTATCGTCGTTGTCGCGTTGGAAGTGCAGAATCCGGCGCGTTTGGGTCGTTTCACACTCCTGCGGCCTGGCGGGAGGTCTCCATCTTTGCAAGGAATGATCGCCGCGGCGTCGAATTTCGGCCACTGACCGAAGATCGCGGGCGCGGCCGCCGCGCCGAGGCGAGAATCATCTAACGGAAATCGGCGGATCGTACGAACATTGAAGCGATTCTGTTGTCCCTGGCGATGGCCGTGGCCACGGGGCTGGTGGGCTGTTTCACTGTCATGGTCCGGATGTCGCTGGCCGCCGATGCGTTGTCGCATGTGGCGCTGCCCGGCATCGGCATCGCGCTTGCGCTCCATATCAATCCGTTTTCGGCGCCACCCGCCGCGCTTTTCTTCGGCGTGCTGCTCATCTGGGCGATGGAAAGCAGCGCGGGCGTGGTCTTTTCCGCCGCGCTCGCCATCGGCAGCATGGTGACTTCGGGCGATTGATCGACGCGCTTTTCGACGGAGCCGGGCCGGATTCGCTGCCCGAGACGGTCTTCGTTATCGCGGCGTCGGCGGCCGTGATCGTCTTCATGGCGACGCAGCGCAACAGGCTGGTGATCGCCCTGGTATCGCAGGATGTGGCGCGCACGGCCGGAATCGATATCCGAGGTCTGGAACTGGCCTATCTGATCACGTTCGCTCTCACCATCGCGCTGGGCCTGCGCTACCTGGGGGTGCTGCTGATGGGCGCGCTGCTCATCATCCCGGCGGCAACGGCGAAGCGGCTGACGCGGAATCTGTCAGGCATGCTCGCGACGGCCGTGATTCTCGCCGCCATCTCGACCATCGCGGGGACCATTCTCGCGACGCGCCTGCATCGCGAGACCGGCTCGGTAATTGTCACCGTGGCCGCCGGTTTGTTTCTGCTCAGTTTGTTCCGACGGTGATCCGGTTCATTCGTGCAGGAACCATTTGTCTAGCACGAAACCGCGGACGAACCACTGCATCCGCAACAGCCGATGCGCCGCGAGCCGTACCAGCCAAGGCGGAAGGGCCTGGCCGATCCCGGTCAGCCAATCGCTGCCGGCCGCGCCGAATCGCCATTCCAGTTCTCTCGCGTACGGCTCCAGTTCGTCTGGCCATAGCTGCCATTCGCCGCCATGATTACTTGCACCGCCAGCAGGCCGCGTGAACGGCTCTAAAGTACTATTGCTTTCGAAACAGCCCCGCTTCAGAATCTACTTGAGGTCACGCAAGAAATGACAATACGGCGGAAAGTGCTGCTTTATGGATCTCTTATTGGTGCAATCGCCTTGGTTAGCGCCCAAACGGTTCAAGATCACCGTCAATCCCAAGTCACACCGAGCACCAAAACACCTGCAAATAAGCCCCCGGCACACCACCGCACGGAGGCCATGACTGCTAACCAACTTCCGTTGACAGTTGACGGCAGCCAAACGCCGCAGCTCATACCAGACGACCTCGCTTATCGGCACTTTATACTGTCGGTAGCGGAGCATACGTCCCCAACCCCTGACGACGTGAAGCGACGGGCGTCGCGCCTCAGGCTTATAGGGATTTCTCAAGCTGACCAGAACGCCCTAATTGCTGCACTATCCGGGGTTCGGGAGCAACTGGACGCCATTGACGCATCTCGCGCAAGCACTCCTCCCACCAACTCAGCGGCCCTACAGCAGCTCCTCATCCAGCAAACCTCAATCCTGAACAACGCGCAGACCGCAATCCTCAGCTCGGTCAGCGCCCAAGGCACCACACAATTGGAAGCCTATATCCAGAATTTCGTTAAGAAAGGAATCAAGATCTATGCATCGAATTGAGCGCATTTACAGAAAGGGCACGGCGCATTCCCGAAGCGCAACCGTGTTCAGCCGCCTTTTCTCTCTCAGACTTCTTGCGGCACCCTGCTTCGCGCAGAGCGGCTACATGAGCTTCAGCGTTTATAATGTGACGTCTGTAAGCGATGACATCACGACTCTGTATAATGGCACCACCATGCAAGACAATAGCTACGGATGTACACATACGGACTATGAAACGTATGCCGAGCTCGAGGATGCCACCGGCGACGAGTCTTTAGGAAGCGCTGCCGGCATGATCGCAAATACCAGCATCGCCATCGGCGCCGATGGCAATTATTATGCCGGCGGCGCCATCACGTATTACTGCTCCTGTATAATGAACGTAGCTGGCACAGGCGGCGGGTCATACGTGCCATTATCAAACATCCAAGCGTATTATTACTACACGGGTTCGTACAATAACGGCCAAGGCGTCTACAAACGTTGTAATCCAATCGGAACGGTCTGCGACGTCTGTTCTGTCACAATCGGCCTTCCGGCGTGGAACTACGGTCTTTTCGGAGGAGTCGAGATCCACGTCTTGTCGAGCGCTATTTGCGTCATGGGATCCCTCGAGCAGACCTCGATGTGTTATTCGCCCGATCCAGTCCCCGGAAACAGTAGCGGAACTTTTGCGCGTAAGGAGAATCCTGCCAAGATCGTTGCGCATGCAGCTTCCGTGCACGCCGGCAAACAGTCCCAACAGACAATGGTTATGAGGCATTAACCAATGTCGCCGCAGGGGGGCAACGCTGCCCTTCGCTTGCTTAATTTCGATTTTCAGGAACCCGGCGAAGCCCCTATAGGCAAACCGAAAATGGTGCGCATCGAAAGGAGCAATTACCACTCGAACACATTGACCGATTCGATCACCCAAGTGATTCAGTTCGACATTATTGGAAGAGCCAGTGAACGTGCAGTGTATCGGTCTGATGGGTCATTATCGGTCCGTGAAGAGATCGAACACGCGCTCGATCGGGCGCTCTGTGTAGTGCGTGTCTTCAATGAACGAGGTGAGATCATAAGGATAAGGCGTATCGTGACGGTCGAGGACCGGGAGGAGTCTGTACTGACCGATGCGGCGGGGGAAGTGATTGAGCGAACGACGGCGCGAAGAGACTCCCTGGGCAGAATTGTGGATGCTCGCGCTGAGGACCTTGCCGGCAATAGCGACGTCACAATGAGGGTTGAATATTCGCGCGAACAGACGGATGTCCACGCCGTTTTCAAGAAAGGATCGAATGTTCCTCCGGAATTGGATTTCGTGATAAGGCACGAGGGTAATCGCGTGATTCTCTCATATTCAGAGGGTCGAGAGCACGGATCTCCGCACGTAGAAGTAAAACGGCATAGTGTCGTCGGGTCGGTGGACGCCGAAGGAAACTGGACAACAAAAACCCTCTACGAGAGTGATTTAGTCTCGGGTGAGGATCGAATGGTCGCTTCCCTAACTCGGTCGATCACATATTATTCTGAGTAGCGGGCGCACCGAAGCAGGACTGCGGCTTCGCCCGGCGAATCGTTGCCAAGGTGGGACCATGAGAGGTTCTTAGCTCGGGCAGATGCATCATGAATCATGAACGCGGACGCCGGGCCACTGCGATCCCGCTACCGGCCCGGGATCCGCGCTCTCTCTCTTTGATTACGATTGTGTTTGTGGATGAAAACGCAAGGGGTCCGATTGTAGATGGAATCGTAGTCGCAAGGAACACCAACACTCAACTTGAAAACAGACCTCTTGTGCGAATGAGCAGGGGCGGCTTGGGTGCAGGACGCACCGGGTCCAAATCCCGGCCCGGCGACCTGACCAGAATCTTCAAAGAGCTGCTACCCAAAGCCTTCTTGGAAACCTTGACTTTTTCTCGACTCGAGTCCGGGACGCCGCTGAAAAGTACCGGTCCCTGGGCCGCTACGTTCATTGGTGCAGAAACCATTTGTCCAGCACGAAACCGCGGACGAACCACTGCGTCCGCAAGAGCCGATGTGCCGCGAGCCGCACCAGCCACTGCGGAAGGGCTTGGCCGATCCCGGTAAGCCAGTCGCTGCCGCCAGCGCCGAATCGCCGTTCCAGTTCTCTCGCGTAGGGCTCTAGTTGCGCCTGGCTGTACCTGCCCTTCGCCGCCATGACCGTCTGCGCCGCCAGCAGGCCGGATTCGATTGCCGGCAGAATGCCTTCGCCGCTTTGCGGATACGCCAGCCCCGCCGCGTCGCCGATCAGCATGAAGCCGTCTCCGACCACCTTGCGCCGCGAGGTTCCGTAAAGGAAGTACGCGTGGCCGCGCATGGCGGGCATTTCCGAAGACAGACCCGTCGTCGCCGTGAGGAAGCGCAGGAAACCGTCGACATGTTCGGGCAGACCTCGCGAGTCGGCGCGTCCCAGCCCGACGTTCAGCACGTCCCCTTTGCGGAAGCACCAGCCGTAGCCTCTCATATCGGGGCAGAAATACAGTTCCGGCATGACTCCCCGCACCGGACAGGCCGCCTGCTGCCCCGCGTCCATCACGAATTCGACCTCCTGTGCAACCACCGCCGCGGTCTTGCCCTTGCCGCTGAAGTTGCGCGCCACGGGACCGAAATGTCCGCCCGCTCCGATCAGCACACGCGCCCGAATCCTGTCGTTGGCGATCCACCAGTCGCCATCGCGTTTCAGGCTCGTCAGGCTCACGCCTTCGTTAAGCCTGGCCCCGCAGCGGCGCAGCAGAAATTCGTCGAATTCCCGCCGGCGGATGCCGTAGCTCACCGGTCTGCCGTAGTCGGTTTGGGTCGCGCCAACGGCCCCGATGCAGCCGGTCTTAAAGCCCGTAATGGGCTGCAGGATGCGCTTTGAAGCATATTCGTCCGCATCGATTTCGAGCATCGCCAGGACCGGCGGGGTGATCCATCCGCCGCAGACCTTATCCCGCGGGAAGACCTGCTTGTCGATGAGAGCGACATCGAGGCCCGAATGGCGCAGCGCCCAGGCGCAGGACGAGCCCGCCGGTCCGCCGCCGACAATCAGGACATCGCGGGAGTCCATTCGGTCCTCTCCGGCTCGCCGCTGTACAGACCGGCGCGCGTCCAGGGAACGGACTCGAATTTGGCGCCCGAGAAAACAACCTGGAATAACTGCAGACTGCCCGACCGGAATCCGGCGATCGACCCCGCCAGATACAACCGCCATGCGCGCTCGAATTCCTCGCCGTACATCGCGATCACCTGGCGCCCGGCGGCGTCGAACCGCTCCAGCCAGTGCTGGAGCGTCAGCGCGTAGTGCTTCTGCAGGTCCTCGATGTCGCGCACGAAATAGCCGAACGGCTCCAGCACATCGAGCGCCTCCCGCAGACTGGGCGCGTGCGCTCCGGGGAAGATGCGCTTGCGGATCCAGCGGCTGAACTCGCCCGGTTCGCGCCGGCCGATGAAATGCAGCAGGCCGCGGCCGCGCTCCCCGATTAGGCGGTGCACCACGCGGCCGAAATGCTGGTAATTATTCAGGCCCACGTGCTCCAGCATACCGACCGAGGCGAATACGTCGAATTGCCCCGTCGCATTGCGGTAATCGTCCTCGATGAATTCCACCAGATGCGTGAGATTTTCTTCCCGCGCCCGCTCGCGCGCGAAACGAATCTGCTCGCGCGAGATGTTGAACGCCTTCACGCGCACCCCGTAATTCCGCGCCATATGCAGCGCCAGCGCGCCCCAGCCGCAGCCCGCTTCCACCACCGTTTCCCCGCGCTGCAGCCGCAGTTTCCGGCAGACGTAATCGAGCTTCGCCGATTGCGCTTCTTCCAGCGTCGCCGTGGGCTGCGGAAAATAAGCGCAGGTGTAGACCATCTGGTTGTCGAGCCACAGACGGTAGAAATCGTTTCCGAGGTCATAGTGTGAATGGATGTTTCTGCGCGAGCCTTCGAGCGAATTCCTCTGCCGCGCACGCAGCGCGCGCGAGATCAGCCGCATATACCAGCCCGGGTTCATCCAGATCCGCTGCATGGAATCGTAGGCGGACTCGAGGAACTCGACCAGTTCGCCCGTCAGGCGCACTCTTCCCTCGCTCCAGGCGTCGCCGAATCCGATTTCGGGATCGATCAGAA
>JASHSD010000215.1 GCA_030036985.1 Bryobacteraceae bacterium | reverse complement strand
ATATCATTCGCCTTGAGAAACGCCACGAGCTCAGGAGTTTCCCGCGCGCGCATGTATCTGGGGTCATCAGCGTAGGCGGTCCAGTGATCGTCGCCCAGCTCGTCATGGGCGAGGTAGACGGATTTCGCCACCAACACCGAGCACCTGGCGAACAGGTGCTTCCCCGCCTCGAGCCGGGATGCGAGGAGCGGGGGATTGATCGCGCACTCGTAGACGTCGAACAGCGTCACGTAGTCGTAAACCACCTTGTGAAGCAGGATGATGAACTTGATCATGTTCGTGTAAGCCTGCTGCCAGAACGGCTCTTTGCCGCGCCCGAACAGATTGTTCATTAGACTCGCCACGCCGTATGCAAGTGTGTAAGGTTCGAGCTCGTTGTGCAGTGGGTTGTAGCAGAACCTGCCGCCAAGGTTGAGTTCGAGATAATCGTCCCCGCGCCCATACTGATTGAGAATTTTTCGAACTGCTTCGCAGAAGTCGCCTTTGACTTCCAGCACCAAGCCGGCCGTCTTCCTGCGCTCGTCATTCGCTGCGTATCCGAGCACCTGCCGCGTGAACGGGTACATACAGGCCGAAGTTTTACCCGACCCGATCGCTCCGAAGATAGCGATGCCGGTGTAGAGCCCGCGCTCCGGGATCTCCAGCCATTGCGGATGCTCCGCGGCCTCCCGGCGTTTGGCATTGTGGAGTTCACCGATCACAACAGAAAGCGCCTGTCGATTCTCGACGGATGGATACTGAGGCAGTTTGCCAGCCACACGCCTCCGCTCCTGTTTCATCGCGAAGATATATGTAAACGAGAGTGCGAACGCCGCGATCATGTATGGCGTGGTGAACATCATGACCGTATACGCGGCGCGAATCCCTGCATAGATGGCCGGGCGCTGGAGCCAGATCATCCTTAACAATGGATCGTCGGAGGGAAAGGGCCATCGGAGAAACAGAGCGATGCCCACGCTGCCCGCGAACAAAAAGCTGATGAAGAACCGATTCTCGGCGGCATAGCGCATTTGTGAACCTCTATGCGGTTACCGCCTTTTTCTTCGCGGTCTGCGTCTCTGGTTTGCACTTCAAAAACGCTTCGAGGATCTGGTTCATAATGAATCCCTGCCCGCTGTCGTTCATCTCCTCGCAGCGTTTGCGGAAACCGTCAACGAGGCGCTTCTCAACGCCCGTGACGGACATAGTTACGGTTTCGATTTTGACTTGCGGTTTTATATGCATGAAAACCTCCATGTGATTTGCGGAAACATAAATGTCCGCGGCAGCCGGGACAGGTGCGACCCCCACAGCGACGACAGGAGCGAGGAGAAGGCATTGTGGCGGGAAACCGCCGCAAATGCCGGGGTCGCTCCTGTAATCTTCCCGTCCCGGCGAGCCGCCACGGAAAGCCGCCGGGACCCTCCTAACTTGTTGAATCCGTTACCGAAGCCGAGCCACAGAGGCATAAGCGAGACCATATCCGAACTCATAAGGACACCTGCACGGCGCTCTTATGGTCATCGGCACCCTGCGCGGCCGTGGGGAACCCACCGAACAGCTCGTAGTTCTGGTCAATCATCTCGATCGAAAAGGAGCATCGCTGATGGATGTCGGGCGCAGATTCCGGGCAAAGATCGGCGATCATCGCTGCCGCTCCACCGTTGCGCCACAACTCAAAGAGATCGTCCGTCCTGCGATTCGAAAACCGTTTCCTCGCCTCTCTATATCGGTTCAGCCGTTCATGATCGAATCCCGCCAGTCCGTTGGTTTCATGCTCATGCCGATCTTCGAAGTACTGTGACAGTTCAGAATGAATCGGATCGACCGGGGATGTTCCGAGCGCAGAGAATGATCGGTTAAAAATGGCTTTTCCGCGATGGGCCGAGGCCGCGTAGCAGGCAATGTAGATGATCCCGAAGCGTTCGAGCCTTGCGAATAGTGGCCGATAGTCGGTGAGAAACGAAACGAACGCATCGCCGGTGTGATAGCCCGGGTCTGCGAAGCAGAACCACACCGTTTTGTCTGGCGGTTCGGTGAAAATCGGTGGTTTGTCAACGAACCATCGGAGAGTCTGTTTGCCTCCGTTTCTGGAAACGTAGCGCTTTGCCGGCAGGTGCTGCTTGTCGATCTTGAACTGGTCGACGAAAAGCGAGATTCTCTCGGTTTCGGTCGGGTACCAGGACGCGTCAAGCTTTCCGAGAATATAGTCCAGACTCATCAGCCGAGCTTTGATCGTTTGTGGCTCGTGAAGGCGGCGGTTGCGATTATCGATTTCGCCCAGCGCCTCGAACAGCGGCCTCGACTGGATGCTGTAAAGCTTGCGCCGGTATCGAAGACTGATCTCCCGGACGTGACGCAGTTCGAGGGCCCTATCGATAAATAGTTTGTCCGGGTACCCGAAACCCGTGCCAATGAATGCGCAGTACTGACGGCGCAGGAAATACCCCGAATGAAGGGCGGCCACTGCCAGAAACGCTGCCTCGCGTTCGTTGTAGCCGAAGCCCCTGAGACTCGAAATCTGCTCGCGTTTGTCCATGATGGCCGATCTCAAAATGACAGCAGTGTCACCGAATACTCCGGTTCCCACGGGGTACCGCCACTGGCCGAATCGGGTCCGTAAATCTTCAGACCAGCCGCGGTTTTGGCGGCGATCTGGCTTGACTTGTAGTCCGCGGTCGCTAGTTCCAGATCCACCTTCTCCTGCTCGTGGTCTCGAGTCTCGTACTCCACGCGGATATCCGGAATAACGAAGCGGCCGTTATGGATGGCCACTTCGTGGCGCGCAGCAATGGCCGATTTTCGGGTAGGGTCGCGTGGGTCCTCACCGCGCCGGTTTAACTCGGACATGAGCCGCCTCTTGATCTCGAAATCCGTCACAATGCGTGTCACCCGACCTCCGACGGCCTCGATCTCTTGCCGCTCGCGCTGATACATGCGGTAGATTCCGATGTCATGCCGGACTTCGGCTGGTTTCACGAACCCCGCATAAAACGTCTGCTCTGATCCGTCGCGCTTCGCGGCGGTTCGTGCGGAATTCCGGCCCCTGGCAGTCAGCACGATTACGTCGTAAGTGCGGTCTGATTTGGGGTGTGCAACGCTCCTTCGCTCAACAAGACCGGCGTCCCTGAGCGCGCGCAGATCCTGTGCGAATTTGTGTTCGTTGCCGGCGTACCTGTAGCGCACCAGATCGCGCGCGCTGACGGCGCGAAAGCGACCAAGCTCCATGACGGTTGCCCACTGATCCCGGCTGAGACCGCCCAGCTGGCCGCGGGTTCGATCAGATCGGCTCCGGTCAACGATCGGGCTTCGCTCGTCGGAACCTCGTCCTCGCTCCGGGGTGAGTTTGAGGGCGATGCCGTCTCGTTCCGGAGAAAACTGAACGCCTTTTCGATCCTGAAGCCCGCGGGCGGTATATGCCCGCCCGATATCGGAGCCCTTGATCGTTCGACCGCGAAAGCGGTAGGACATCCCGTTCAGGCCGCGGGCGTTGACGCTCGGAATCGCAGAAATACCCCGGGTCTCAAGGCGGTCCACGAACTGGGACATCGTGGGCTTTCCAGCGCTCGCTTGGTCGATAAGCTCGGCCAGTTCGGCGACGGTCGACTCCGGGAAAGTCGAACTCTTCAGCCTCTCATTCGATCGCGCACCGGACCGAGTCGCGGGCGTCTCCCGATCAATTTCTGGACTGTATCGGGACACGCTGGCCTACTCCTCAAGACGCTCGGTCAGCTCCTCGCTGATGCTGGAGCCAGTGCGCAGCTGTTTCTCAACGTGGGCCAGTTTGCGGCCCGTATCCCGCAAAAACAGCCTTCTGTTCAGGGCGAGAACCGCCCCGAAGAGGTTCAGCGACACCAGCCCGACGAAGATGACGATGGCTTTGGTGTGAGTCGCGAGAATCACCTTTCGGTATGGCGCAAGGAAGGACAACTCGCCCAGCAACCACATGGCGCAGGCGGCCAAAATCAAGGCACAGATGAACGCGGAGGAACGAACCATGGCGCGGCCCTCAGAAGGCCTGATCCTCTCGCAGATAGGTGATCATCAAGCCGAGCGGATTCACAGGCACCAACGCGTTGGGTATCTCGCTCGTGAACGAGAAGGTAACGCTTTCAACGTATTTCTCGCGTTTCAGTTCAGCGCCGTCCCGGTCGCGATAAACCTTTTCAAGATCGACCTGAGCAACGTATGGCGGCTTGCGGAGGTCCGCGATCACGATGTTGCTTATCTGAATGTCGATGGCATCGCCATCTCCCACGAAGAACTTTTCGATGGCCTTGGTCTTACGCTCCTCGTCCATACGGCCGCCAGCAAGTTGAGTGCTCAGGAACGACATGGAGCGTTTGAAATCGTCGCGAATCGTGGCGCGGTTCCGGCCGTAGTAGTCGTGGATGAACTGGGTCAGGAAGTACTTAATTTCGGGTGCCTGCGGCCTGTACTGCAGGCTGGTCGAGCCGATTGCCTGGGCGCGCCCAACGTCATCAATACGGACAACGATCCGCTCCCGCTGCTGCGCCGCGGTTCTGAAATTCAAAACCAAAAGGCCAACGCAGAGGACCGATGTGCAGAGCAAGGCCACGCGGAGAACGTTGATGGTGATCAGAGGCTGCGCCAGCGCGGTTGCGAACCGTTCCGCTGCATCATCGTAGGTCTTCGGTCGCGGCAAGAGATGTGTCCCGAGTGCCATTGCTCACCTCCACCAGCCGATCCCCGGCAGTGCATGCTCACCTGATTGCCCGGCGAAAATGTTCGACACCAGCTTGGGCACCTGAAGGACGCCCCAGACAAAAGTGATCGACAGGATCACAAGCTGAATGAACATCCCGGCCAGTTTTTCCATACTGTCTGGATAGCCGTTTTGATTAAAGAAGTTCAGCCAAATCTGGCCGTACACATAAACGAAAGCGTTCGCCACTACGGGGTAAAAGCTGTACTGCAAGAGCGCTTTGAACCAGCCCCAAAAGAGCCAGTCCATGTGCGGCACGATGAAGAACGGAATGAAAACGGGACCAACGAGAACAATGCAGCCGGCGGCAACAAATCCAAACGCGATGACGCCCAGAAGAACCACCTGCGCGACCGACATGAGCAGAATGCTCGCGTAATAGTAAATGACAGGAGAGATTTCCCAGAACGAGAGTCCAACCGGAACGACTATGACTTGCGTAGCGTTCGCGATCTTCGAACCGACGTTTTCCTCGCTCTGCTCCTCGATCTGAGCCGCCAGGTTCGCGCCCGTGTCGGTGACGATTTTGTGGAAGCTGCTGCCGACGCCAGGAAATGGCTGGTCGTAGAAATGGATCATCGCGCCGTCGATGGCAATCGTGAGGATGAGGGCCGCAAAACGGTGGGCTCGAAATGCGCCTCCAAGGGCAACCTGGAGACCTTCCCAAATCACGAGAATGGTCGCCAGGACCGTGAACATGCGCTGACCGGTCGCCACGAAAAGGTTCATGTGGTTCGTGATCAGGTCGATCGTGGCCTGAGTGATCTGAACGAAGAGCCCTGAGTTTGCCATGGAATTTACGGGAGCCGCGCCGAATGAGCCTGCGTGGTGCCGCTCCAAACGGCCGCGGTATTCTGCTGTGCCATCTGCTGGGCTGCGACATTCGCGTTGACCGATTCGGCCCACGCGTCGCGCATGGCTTTTTGCTGCACGGTCGCCTGATCCACCATGGCCGCGAGCAGCTTGTTTGTATCCTGCTGCGTCTGAGCACTGATCAGGTTCGCAGCATTTACCTTGTTAAGAACGCCGACTTCAGTATTGAGATTCGGATCATCCGACAGGGAATCCGACTGGAGGGCAGAGATCGCTGAATTCATGGCGGAGGCGTTCGAACGCACCGTCCCGGTCGTGTTCAGCGCGTTGACCGTTACTCCATCTGTCAACTCGACCGTGGCATAGTGTTGGCCCGTCTGAGTTTGTTGAGCTGAACTCATGGAGTTCCATACGGAGGCATAGTTTCCCAGCGGGACCGTGGCTCCTCGGTAGCCTGCGAGCGCCCCGCTTCCTGTATTCATGGCGCTAGTCCAGCCGCTCGTAGTCCCGTACGTGTTCGTCGAAGTCGGATACGACCAGGGCGAGATCAGTGACTCCCACCGCTGTTTGTTCGTGATCATTTTGGCGTTCTGAATGATCTGGTTGTAGGTGTTCTCCGCGGTCCGGTAGACGTTCATTACCGCCGCATATTCCTGCTCCATCTGGCGAATCTCCTCGACCAGATGCGACGATGCAGTCGGATCGAAGACGATCGTGGACAGGCCGAACTGAGCCAGGACTGGAGCGGACATGACTGCAAAAGCGACAACGCACGTTGTGATTCGAGCTTTCGACATCGTCGCCTCACTTTCCCCCGAGCCCGAACAGATGCATCAGGGCCATTCCCACAAGGCCGAGAAACAGAGGTATGAAGATGATTCCGCCGAGCACCATGATGATGATGTTTCCAATCCGAAACGGCCGAACGAAATGTTTCACGTCTTTATCCATGTGAGTTTCCTTTCTTCCCGATCGACAAGTCGCTGGTCTCCGTCAAATGCTGCCGGCGATTCGGTGATTCTCGTAGGCCGGCAGCTCGAGATCGCCAGTCAGATAAACCTTCACGCGATGCCCTTCTCGAATCGTGATCGTCGGCAGAATGTTCAGAAACCGGTCGAGGATTCGCGTCGCTGAACTCGAAAGGCTTTCCGCCACGCCCTGCCGGTACATGTCCACACCGGAGGTGTTGTACCCATAGCTGGCACCCGCTTGCTCCACCCCCGCAATCGCCCCCAGCGCCAGACTGGCACCGAAGATCTGAAGATAATGCTGGTTGACCTGATCCTTCAGCCCCGTCTCGCCGATCTGATTGAGGCCCTTGAACTGATCGAGGCTGACGGCAAAACCGTCGGGCATCAGAAGCCGATGGAAGGCCACCGCCAGCCGCTGCTGCCCTGTGGTCGATACCTTCTGTACTTCACCGAAAATCCGGGAGCCCTGCGGAATCAGAATGTGCTGTCTGTCGTGTGAATAAACCGGGGTCGTCACCTGCACGTCCACCGGGCCCGAGAACGTCCCGTTCAGCCGGTTGGTGAGGACTGCCTCGATCACGGTTCCCTCAAAAACCCGGAACTGCTTCCCAACGGACTTTTGAAGGTCGGGCGACTCCGGTTGCTTCTTGCGCGTCTCGGTCCCCTCACCTTCAGTCGCCGGCTTCGCAAGCTGCGCGGCAGTGGTCGCAAGCGGTCGATCCAATACGAAAGGCTTCGCCGACGCTGTCTCGGCCTCCAGCGACGCGCGAAGTTGTTCCTTCTGTGCCTCGATCAGTTGTTTGATGTCGGAAAGGTCGGAAGTTGGAGAGGATGTCCCGGAGCCGAGAGCTGCGCCTTGGTCCTTTCTGAATGTGAGCGCCACATTGGACGCCCGCAGCGCGTTCTCTTCGCGCTTGCGCCGCTCGATCCGATCCGCTTCCTCGGGCGTCGGCTGGTGTCCCGTTTGACCGCCGGCATTGGGCGGGGCAGAGGCCGTCTGATAAGGGTTTTCGTACGGGTTCTGCTGACCAGCCTGCAGACGTTGCGCCTCGGCCTTCATCTGCTCAGCACGAGCGCGTTCCTGCGCCAGCCCGCGGGCCTCGTCGTCAAGTTGCCTCGCGTACTCCTGCGCAGTCTTCGGCGACGTTGGGGTAACCGCATTCGAGCCACCGGCGGTCCGGGCCTTCGGCTTGTCCGGGCTCGAATTGGAAAACGAGATGACAAGCACAATCAAACCACCGACCGCCAGCATGATCATCGTCTGCCGGCTCTTCGAAGTCACCCCGGCCGGCTTAACGGATTTGTTCTGAATATCCGGCACCGCTCCGGTGCTGGCGTCTTGTTCCGGCACAGCCCCTATTCCTCCCTTCTGAATTCAAGCCGCTGTTTACCGACCGCCAGGTAGCCGCTGTCCAAAATCTTGTTCACGACGTAGAGACCGTTGCGGAACTCGAAGCTGATCAGGTTAGGCTTGCCGTCTTTGATTTCGTAGAGCGCGGGCGTCTCCTGCGGGTTTGCCCAGATATACGTGAACTTGTCGTCATGGGCGATCGCCGTTACGTCGAAAGGTTTCCGGTCGGAGAACCGGTAGACATGCTTGAGCTGGCCTGGATACGCCGTTCTGAATGCATCGATCTGGGTCGCAATCGATGTGGCCGACGACTCTCGCTCTTTCCGCAAGTCTTCCCTCGCGGCGTCGAGTTGTTGCCGGAACGTGTCCAATTCAGTGACGGGAACCCACTTCGCCGGCGCGCCGACCGCCGTGACCATCGAATCGTCCTTCGGGTCCACAAAGACTTTCAGGTCGGCTGGCCCGTCGCCCTCCGAAAGGAGGAACGAATACACATTCCCACTGGCCGTAACAAGATTCAGGTTTGTACGCGCTTTCTCCTTCTCCGGCTTCACATACGCGAAGTTTTCTGCTCCATTGATGACCCAGTTCTCTTTGTCGCCGCAGACGTAGTCCATGATCTTTTCGGATTTCGGCAGCACGAAGACGGTCGTATAGCGGATTCTCGTGCGGATTTCCGGCACCTCCTTCTCTCGATACTCCAGAGTCCGGGAAATTGCCGCAGCGTCGATCGCAGGTGGCGCATCCGGTTTCGGTCGCGGCGTTTCTCCCGCGATCAATGAGCCACAGGCGAGGAAAGAGATGATGAATTGCTTTGGTATGAACATGTTGCTCCTGAGAAATCGTGATTGGCGCCAACGCGGGGCGTCACCGCTGAGATTTCGAGCCGTACTACCTTCGAGCAGTCTGGCCGCTTAACGAGCATTTCCCTTTTGGGTTGCAATGTCGCGATCAGATCGGCTTCGGTGTCGTTCAGCCGGAAAATTTGCTTGTAGTGCTCGCGGTCCATTCTCGGATTCGCGAGAAAAATCATGGTCCCGCAGCTCTCGGCCACAGTCTGCAGCATGTCGCTGCATTCCAGATCGCCGCTGGATTGCGTGGCGAGAATCATCGCGGCGTTCCGCTTCCGCCATGTCTTGAGTGCCTCGGTGATGTAGGCTTTGACGGTTGGATTTCTGAAGAAACGCCACGCCTCGTCGAGCAGAAAGATTTTGAACGTGCTCGCTTCGTCTGGGTCATAGACACAGGCATTTGCCCGGTGCAGGACGTAAAACAGCAGCGGCTCCAGAATCTCCGGATATTTTTCGAGGCCCTCGAAATCGTAAGCCTGAAAGCGCGCGCACGTCAGCGTGTCGGTCGGATGGTCGAATAGCGCGGCGTATTGCCCGCCCTCGACCCACCGTGCGATGTGCGGCCGGAGCGCAAGTGGAAGGCAGCCGGCCAGAGTACGCAGCCGCCGAACATCGGGATCGAGTTGATAGAGGCTTTCAATCGTTTCGTGGAGGACCTTCGCCGCCACGGCGTCCATGGTGAATCCCCCACCCTCGATCAGAACGCGCACGAACGAAAACAGAAAGTGCAGATTCTCGGGTGTCGGACCAAGGCAAAACGGATTAATGCTGAAATCGCCCTGACGAACACCGATCTGCATGTACGAACCTTCAAGGCGGCTGGTCAGGGTCTTGTATGAACCGCCGAGGTCGAAGATGACCGTCCGCGGATCGTACTTTTGCGCCTGTTCGAGAAGGAACGAACAGGTGAATGATTTTCCACTGCCCGTCATTCCCGAGACGAGCGTATGGGAAACATCCTGGTAATGCAGGTTCAGGAAATAGGGTGTTTGCTGCCGAGTCTCCAGCGGCGCCAAATATTCGCTGGCGAGATGGTCGTTACGGGTCTCCCCGATCGCCGGTGAGAATATCAGCGACAGATCTGCATAGTTGCGGTTTGTTACATACATGTACCGGTATTGATTCCGATACCCGCCCGGCAGAACGGCGAGCCAGGCAGCGAGAACGTTTTGCCGTTCCTCGTACAGGACGGCGTCGTGCGCGGCGAACGCCTTGTAAGCTTCTGCGGCGGCGCGGCGGAGGCGTTGCTGGTCCTCATCGTGGACGATCACCGTCAATGCGAACTCGCCGAGATAGGTGCCGCTGCGCTCGATGTCGGCCAGAAGTTCGCCGAGTTGTTCCTCCATCGCGGTTGCCGATTCGTCCTTCTGCATGTCCTCCGGCCGTTCCTGCTGGCGGTTGGCGCTGAACGCGGCGAATACGGTCGCCAGAATGTTCACCACATATTTAGATCGGTGAAAATGGGAAATTCTTTTCGTAACAAGCTGACGGGTGTCCATCTGGTCTGCAGCGCGCCATTCGGTCGCGATGATGCATTCTGCCGGAAGTTCCCGCAGCATCCGCAAAAGGTCTGGTGAGGTCACGGCCGGCGGGTCTTTCAGCGTCAACACGCGAGCGAAATGGTCGCCGACCCGGATGTAGCCCCGGTGCCCTTCGACCGCCGAATCCGCGGCGAAATAGTCGATGTGGTCGTCGTATTTCAGGCCGAGCGATTGCGCGATGGCATCGTCATAATTGACCAGTCTGCGCAGAAAACGGAATGACTGTGCTTTACCCAGGAGGGTCACATCTGCGATGTCTTTCATCTGAGCTGCGAACGCTTCGGCCTGCGTCTGAACGCTTCGCGCCAACTCCCGAACCGATGTGCTGACAACACCGATGGTTCGTGATGCCGACATCCACGTTCGTGCGTTCAATTGCGTTTCCTTCGTGTGCAGCACGACCCAAAAGTGATCGAACGAGTACAGTGTCTTTGCGTTGACGTACTCTGCCCGGCTGCAAATAGCCGGAGTCGCACAAACATGCGGGATGCTTTGTCTGCGCCGCTTAATGAGGTACTGGTAAACGCGATAGTCGGAGCCGAAGAGCCGTGCCGCCGATTCGAAGCGCTCGGTGAACGCGGCCAGGTCACCGGATTCCAGACATTCGGAATCAGGGCCGGAAAAGCCGAGAATAATGCCAACCTCGCCGGACTTTGTGACAAACGCGCTGTCATCGACGAACGCAAAAGGCTGAATCTCCGAATGCATTGCACCGGCTTCTGATATGCGCTTCTTCATCGGCCCTCGCAGTAATCCCGTTTCACGGGGTCATACCAAGGTCGAAAACGACGCGCGCCGATGATGATTTGCGGGAGGCGCGGATCTTCTTTCGTGGCCAAACGAGCCGCAAAGAAGAGCAGCCCGAACATGAGCGCGGCAGCAGTCATGCCAAAGGCGATGAGCACCAACAGGCTCGCGATCATGACGATTCCGAACATCTTTCGTTCAACGCCTCCCACTGTCATCGGCTTGTTCACCGCACGGTATACCGGATTCCTGCGCATCTGACTCATCACGGAAACAGCCACGTAATCAGCGGCGCCGCGTAAACCATGAGCCCGACGCCGACGATCAACCCGCCGAGAGCGCGTTTCCCGTGGCCGTCACCGCCGATCACCTGCCAACCGCCGAAGATAACGGCGATGATCGCGGCGATCTTCGCGAACGTCCCCTGTGCGAATGAGAGGAGCGAGTTCAATGTTGTGTCAAATGGTGAACCGGAGCCGCCGACCTGCGCGAGAAGCGGCACTGCTGAGATCGCGATCGCCACTATCAACATGAGCGCCGGTCGCACTGACCGCGGCACCGATTTAGATGGAGCACAATTTGCTGTGAAATGAAGCATTCTGAAAAGTTCTCCTGTTGTGTCGTCTGATTGGGCACGTTTGAGGCTCTTTCTGCCACAGGCCCTCATTAGAGAAGAAGCCCGTTTTTGAGAAAAATCCGACACACAATGAGCGATTTTTTTTGACGGATTCTTTGCGTTGGGCTATGCTGGGTGCAGTTTTTCCACAGGAAGTCCACCGCATGGCGGCAGCAACGTCCATGACTCCGGAAGTAGAATTCCCCGGCGATTCAGATTCGATCTGGATACCAGAGATCGAGGCGAAAGGCACTCCCGCCGATCCGTCCTTCGTCAAAGCTGCTTATACGAATGCAAAACGCTTCCTCCGCTATCGCGCGGACGAGATGCGGGATTCCGCCCGGCGCGTGGAATTGCTCGAAGCCGCGGTATTCAGGGCTTCCAAAGCGAAGAAGAGCAAGCCAGTAGAGGATTGCGGTCGATATCTGTTCAAGATCTACTCGGCACTCGTTAACAAAGAACTCGCCCGATCTCCTCGCACCATCAACAAGGAACCGGAGACGCTGGATTTTCTGGCCACGGCGCTTTCATCCTCAGATGTTGAAAGTGAGATGACGGAGCGTATCTATCGC
>JASHSD010000214.1 GCA_030036985.1 Bryobacteraceae bacterium | reverse complement strand
GAGAAATACGGCGTAATCTACAAAGCCGGCGTCCATTATTTCTACAGCCACAATTCAGGCCTCCAGAACCAGGCCGTTATCTACGTGACGGACTCCCTCACCGGCACGCCGCGCGAACTGCTCGATCCCAACACATACAGGAAAGACGGCACCGCGGCCATCGCAGGCGTATCCGTCAGTTGGAACGGGAAGCTGTTCGGCTACGGCGTAGCGCAAGCCGGCTCCGACTGGACGGACTGGCGCATGCGCGATGTCTCCACCGGCAAGGATCTGCCCGACCTCATCCGCTGGACGAAGGGCGAAACGCTCTCATGGGCGGCCGACGATCGCGGATTCTACTACTCACGCTTCCCCGAACCGCCCGCGGATAAGCTGCTTACCGTTGCGGCATTGAACGAGAAGGTCTACTTTCACGCACTCGGAACGCCGCAATCGGCCGACAAGCTGATCTACGCGAGGCCGGACCATCCGAACTGGACCACGTCGCCGGTGCTGATGGAGGGCGGCCGTTATCTGATCCTCTTTGTCGATTCGGGCGTGCCCGGAAAGAATATGCTTTCCGTGCTCGACCTGCGCAATCCGAAAGCGGGCATCGTCGACCTGATCCCGACCGTACAGGCCGCCTACTCTCCGATCGCCGTGGTCGGGTCACGTCTATACCTGCAGACCAGCGATTCAGCGCCGCGCGGGCGCGTGATCGCAATGGATCTGGCGCATCCCGACCGGGCGCATTGGAAAGAAATCGTGCCGCAGGCGCAGGAGACCCTCGACTCCGTGCAGATGGCTGACGGCAAGCTGATCGTGGCTTACATGAAGGATGCGCACTCGACGGCGCGGCTGGTGAGCCTCGAGGGTAAAATCCTCGGGGAAATCGCACTGCCCGGGCTCGGGTCGGTCGTGTGGGGGCCCGCGCGTCTGGCGGACAAAGAAGTCTTCTATGCGTTCACCAGCTACACCGCGCCCACCAGCATTTACCACCTGGATATCGAGTCCGGCAAAAGCACCGCGGTTCGCGTCAGCAAAACGGCGTTCGATTCGTCCGCTTACGAAACCACGCAGGTCTTCTACAACAGCAAGGATGGCACGCGCGTGCCCATGTTTCTGAGCTATCGCAAGGGCATGAAGCTCGATGGGAAGAACCCCACCATTCTCTGGGGCTATGGTGGATTCGATATCGCCGAAACACCAGCCTACAATCCGGCCATTGCGGAATGGATGCAGATGGGCGGCATCTACGCCGTCGCGAATATCCGCGGCGGGTCCGAATACGGCGAAGCCTGGCATGAAGCCGGCATGCGCGCGAACAAGCAAAACGTCTTTAACGATTTCATTGCCGCCGCCGAATGGCTGATCGCCAACCGGTACACTTCGACGCCGAAGCTCGCGATTTACGGCGCCAGCAACGGAGGCCTGCTCATCGGCGCCGTGCTGAATCAAAGGCCCGATCTTTTTGGCGCGGCCATGCCCTCCGTCGGCGTGATGGACATGCTTCGTTTCCAGAAATTCGGCTTCGGCACGCAATGGGTCGGGGAATATGGATCGTCGGACAACCCGGCGGACTTTAAAATTCTGCGAGCCTATTCGCCGCTGCAGAACATCAGGCCGGGAACGCACTATCCGCCGGTGCTGATCACCACGTCCGATCACGACGACCGCGTCATGCCCGGTCACAGCCTGAAATACGCGGCCACGCTGCAGCAGGCGCAGGCAGGCCCGGCGCCGATTCTCATCCGCATCGAAACCCGCGCCGGTCACAGCGCAGGCAAGCCGACGTCGAAGCTCATCGACGAGTGGGCGGACCGGTTGACCTTCCTCAAGGCCGTTCTGAAGATGTAAGGCCCCGCGGTCGATGCATTCTTTCTATCGGCCGTATATGAAATAAATCTGTTTTTCAAATGAAGTCCTAAGACGGTTCTTATGCTTTCCACAGCGAGCGATTCTTACACTCGGGTTTGCGGGGTTGTAATCGCTCACTATGAAACTTCTATTGTCGTTGTTTTTAATCCCGATTATTCTTTCGGGTCAGTCGGTAAAGCAGTCGGCGGATACCGCCTTGGGGGCCATAGCGGGTGCAGTCCGGGATCAAACCAAAGCCGCCGTTTCCGGCGCCATCATCACTGCTACAGAACTGGATGACAGCAGCATGCGCACCACAACCTCGGGTGCGGACGGCACGTACAAATTCGCCGATGTGGCCCCGGGAATGTATTCGGTTATGGCGCAAAAACCGGGCTATTCGGATTACGTTCTGGCGCGGGTGCAGGTGGCTGCCGGGCAGACTGCCATCGCCGACATTGTCATGGCGCCGAAGCCGACGGATCCCGTCACCAATCTCGCGCCGCAGGGATTCTGGAAGCGTTTCGCCAAGGCTTACTGGGATGACTGGCATCCCGCTCCCGATCCCCCCGCCGTGGCCGCTGCGACGGCTCCGGGCGCGGAACCGGCCTACCGCGGCGATCCTCCGCCTGAAAGCAATCCGCCCTATCCTTTCAATATCTGGCCTGAGGGCGGCACGCCCGGGATCGGCTACAACACCAGCACGCAGTATCCGTTGACCACGGCCCTGCAGACCGGGCCTCACGGCGAATGGTGGAAGAAAGCGAACATTCAGATCTACGGCTGGGCCGATCTCGGCATGAACATCAGTACGTCAACGGCCAAACCGTATGGGAATGCCCCCGCCGCCTATGCCCAGATCCCGAACAGCGTCCAATTGGACCAGCTCACTCTTTACATCGAGAAAGTGCCCGATACCATTCAGACCGACCACTTCGACTGGGGTTTCCGCATCACCAATCTGTATGGTTTCGATTACCGTTTCACCACTTCCGAGGGTTATTTCAGTTCGCAGCTTCTTACGCCCAAGGCCAACGGCACTCTCGGCAACAAATACGGCTACGACCCCGTAATGATGTATCTCGATCTTTATTTCCCTCACATGGGGCAGGGCACGGATGTGCGTATCGGCCGTTATATTTCGCTGCCGGACATCGAGGCGCAGCTGGCGCCCAACAACTATTCTTACAGCCATTCGCTGACCTACACATACGACTGTTACACTCAGTCCGGCATCAACGCGACCACCAAGCTCAGTAACCACTGGACGTTGCAGGGGGGCCTGTCCGGGGGCTGCGAGGCCGCTCCGTGGGCCAAGGATGCCACTCTCACCGGCAACGTCTGCGTGGCTTACACGTGGACCCATGGGCTCGATCAGGTCTACACCTGCGCGAACTCCATCAACGGCGGCAAGTACAACTACAATAATCTCTCCGCCTACTATTTCACCTGGTACCACCATTTCGGACACTCGAAATGGCATACCGACTGGGAGACCTGGTACCAGTACATGAAGGACACGCCCAACGTCAACAATCCCGCGGCGGCGTCTCTATTGATCCCCAATTCGAACGGCGCGGTGTGCAACAGCGTGACGGAGCTCACCTGCTTCGCTCCCGAGTGGTCGACGCTGAACTATGTCAATTATCAGATCTCGAAGAAGGACTTCATCTCGATCCGCAATGAATACTTCGACGATCTGAAGGGGCAGAGGACCGGGTTCAAAACGTATTATACGGAACACATGATTTCGTGGAATCATTGGATCGGATCGACCGTGGTGTTCCGGCCCGAGGTCCGGTACGACTACTCGTATCTGGCTCCCGCTTTCGATAACGGCACGAAAAAGGGCCAGCTGATGTTCGACGGCGACATGATCTTCTTCTATTGAGCGGCTTGGCGGACGAGGGCGTCCGCCGCGGGCTTCAGCCGCAGCGAATCCGGGGGACCGCCTCCCACTGTCAGGGGTTGGATAGTCGCTTCCGACGAATTTCTTATGGCCCTCATATGCAAGTTTTATTGACACCGCGTCAGGCTGGGGATTGGATCCAGGGAGAGACCATGTCGTCCCCATACATCACAGCCTTGCCCTTATACGACTACAACGGCGATTTCGCCTCGGCCGAAACGAATATTCCATTTTCCATGAGTGTTTTGACCGGATATCAGCCGCTTTTTCCGATTCCGGTAACAGTTCGGATTGATGAAGAATTTCTATCGCTCAGATAGAAACATTCATGCTGTTTCAAGTAGTTTCATCATCAAAAACTTATTACTTCATCATTTGCCGGCTCCTACACTCGACTTCACAGCGCAGTCACTCTTATGAGAAAAAACACTGTTCCGCCAGTACTTCGGGGCACGTCGAAGCATTCGTTGCTCGGCAGGTTCGGCATCGCTTCCTGTGCTCTCGTCTTGACACTTGGACAGGCTCCGGCCTTTGCCCAGTCCGCCGGCGCTTCGCCTCCGTCTCAGGGAGCGGCGGCGCAGCCCGATCCGTCCGATGTCACCAAAGAGCTGGAAGCGATGAAGAAGCGCATCGAACAGCTTGAGGCTGAACTCGCCAGGGAAAAGCAGGACAAAGCCAAACAGGAAAAGGATCAGAAGAAGGATCAGTCCGCGCAGACTGAACCGCAGCAGGCTCCGGCCCCGGCGATCGCCGCGCCTGCCACCCCCGCCCCGTCAGCGACCGCGTCTGTAACCACCGAATCGCCCGCCACGACCGTTACCGCGCCACCCGCGACGGAAGCGGCCGTGAACGCTCCGCCAGGCCCCGCGCCCGCGCAGGCCCCGGCCCCGAACGCGGTCGGGAATCCGTTATCCGGCAGCTTCTGGAAGCGCTGGAGCCGCGGTTCCCCCAACCAGGGGCCGCCTGTGACTACGGCCTCCATCTCGCCGCCGCCCGCCTCGGCATTTGACGTAAAGGCCACGGATCCGAATGCGCCGCAGGGCCCGGCAACGCCCGCTGCCGCACCTGCCGCTCAGGCCGCGCCCGAACCCGCCGCGCCCGCTCCCGTCGACAACCAGACTCCGTTCGCCTTCGCGGACTTCACCTGGATGAACGCGGTGCCGCGCAACCACGACTCGGTCTTCGACGGAAAGTACTTCTCCGGCGAATTCCGCTGGGACACGAACTATATCTACGACTTCAGCCATCCCATCGATCACACCTTGGGCGGTACCACGGAAGGCACCCGGACCGGTGAAGTCGTGCTGCAGGCCCTGAACGTCGGCGGCGACTTCCATTGGGACCACATGCAGGGCAGAATCCTGCTGCAGATCGGCGCGGATGCCACCGCCGTGCCGCGCAACGACGCCAGCCCGGCCATCGGCCAGTGGGACATCGCCGACGCCTACCGGTACATCTCGGAAGGCTATGCCGGCTACCACATGGACGTGCAGCACGGACTGAATATTCAGGCGGGCATTTTCATGTCCTATATCGGCCTGTTCAGCTATTACAGCTTCGATAACTGGGCCTACCAGCCGTCCTATGTATCGTCCAACACGCCCTGGTTCTTCAACGGCATGCGCGTTCAGTGGTTTCCGACGAACAAGCTGAAGTTCGAGCCATGGCTTATCAACGGCTGGCAGTCTTACGGCAAATTCAACGGCAAGCCGGGCGTCGGCGGCCAGATCCTGTGGCGGCCGAACGGCAGCTGGGACTTTGTCTGGAACACCTATGCATTGGGCCAGGACACGCTCTATACGCATCGCACACGTTTCCACGAAGACGACAGCCTCGAGTGGAAGGAATGGGAAAACCCCAATAAGTTCATGCACCGGATGGCGATGAGTTTCACCTTTGACCTCGGCTGCGAAGAGGGCGGTGGGACCACGGTGATCGGCGGAACGACTCCCGGGGCCAAGGTGGATTGCCTGCGCAATCACACGAACACCACCGGCGTACAGGCGCAGAACTTCATCGGCGCCATGGCGTATCAGCGCTGGTGGTTCGCCAAAGACAAATTCGGGCTGACCCTCGGCGGCGGCTGGATGTCGAACGAGGGCCAATACCTGGTGCTGCTGCCTCCGATCGACGGCGCAACCGCGATCACGGGATCGCCTTATTTCCCGGGCGGACCCGGCTCGAAGTTCGCCGGCTACGATTACCAGATCAGCCTGCAGTATATGCCCACTCAATTTGTGACGTTTTTGTGGGAATTCACCCAACGCGGCACCAACGTCCCCTATTTCGCCGGACCCAACGGCATGACTCCTCCGGGCGGCAACAACGGCAATCCGGGCGAGTTCGTCTGCATGAACGGATCGTCGAGCCTTACCTCTACCGGCTGCGGCGCCGGCACCGGGGGGCTGTGGCAGCCGGATCTGCAAAAGCAGGAACGGCGCTGGACCATCGCTTTGATGGTTCACCTGTAGAAGGAGCCTTTCCGTCTGGTGCAGGCAAGCGCCGAGACGAGTCTCGGCGCGGCAAGCATGAACGCTTGCGCCACGATGACGGTTTAACCTGCGGCAGAGCGTCGCTTTCTCGCCGTATCCGCGGGCGCTCTGCCGCTTCCTTGACGTAAACACAGCTTATGCCCGGAAAACTCTGTCTTATCGTTCCCGTAATTGCGGCCACGCTGCTCGTTGCCGCGGATCCTCCCTGGGTTGGGAAGCACGTCGCCGAGTGGTCCGACACCGACGCGCTTCAGGTTCTTTCGGACTCGCCGTGGGCCAAGCGCTCCACGCCGACTATTCTTCCCGCCTTAACCGCATTCGAACGCCGCGATGGCGGCAACATCGCCGCGCAGGGCGGCGGCCAGGGGATGCAGCTGGACCGCCTGAAGGATGCACTCAATCCTTTCGGGGGCGGAGGGGCGCAGGCGCGGCCCGACCAGGGCCCGGAATCGCATATCGACAAGCTCCCCATCCGCTGGGAAACCGCGTTGCCGATCCGCGCCGCGGAATTCAAATCCAATGAGACAGGGGCACCGGATGTCGATGGCGAAGACTATGCGATCGCCGTTTACGATGTCTCACTGAAACTGGCGAGCATCGACGCTCTGGCGATGAAGGACATCGACAGGGAATTGAAAAAGATTTCGCTTCTGAAGATTGAAGGCCGGCCCGACAATGCGAAGGAATTCCGGCCGGTTCGCGTTTCGGTACTGAGGATCGGCGGCGATACGGCCACCGTGGTTTATTTCTTTCCGCGCGCCGCGCATATCACGGCCGACGACGAACGCATCACGTTTGAAGCGCAGATCGGCCGGATCGCCGTGGCGCAGTATTTCTATCCGCCACAAATGCAATTTCAGGGAAAGTTGGAACTTTGATGCAAATGAAAAATTTAATCGCGGCGCTCCTGCCGTTTTGCGTGAGCTGCGTCATGCAGGCCGCGTCGCTCCCGAATATACCGGCGGACGGTCCCGAAGCCACGGCGGCAATAACCGGCGCGGAGTTCTGTTTCGCTCATGAGCGAAAACTCGACGTGGACCGCACGCCGCCCTCGTATCTCGTGCTGAACCTGAAGATCCGCGTTTCCTATCGCAACGCCGGGCCGCGTGCGCTGATCGTGCCTCTCGGGCGCGAAAAGACCGTGTATACGGCGCTGCGGCCGGGAATCATGAAAATCTCTCCGCAACCGCAGAACTTTCCCGACGACGAGACCTTCACGCTCATGAAGAATCTGCCGGCGGATGTGAGTCGCGACAATCCGGTGCGGCCGGCGAACGACGTTTTCACGGTGATTCCCGCCGGGGGCGCGATGACGCCGGCTTTTGATGAAGAAGTGATTCTGCCGGTAAACCGCAAGAACCTCTTCAAGCGCGAACCGGACCTGCGCGGCCGACGTTTATACGTGCGGCTGCAGTTCGATCATCAGGATCTCGCGCCTGCGCTCGAAGCGGATCTGTCGGATCGCTGGGCCAAATTCGGCGCGCCGTGGACGGGGATGACGCGAACGAATACGGTGTCGTTCGATGTGCCGAAGGCGCCTCCGGCATCGAGGGTGTGCGTGGATTCGAGGGTTCCGGAAAAGTTCGACGGGCACCTGCAGACAAACAATAATAAGTAGCCGAGCCGGAAAAGTCATCGGAGCAGGGGCGAGTGGGAATGGCGCGTGATAATAGAGGAGGCGCAATGGGATCCCAAACAATCGCAAACAACTCCGAAGCGGCCATTCTTTCCCGGCTGATTCAGGCGAGATCCGAAATGAGCCGGGATGTCGCGCGGTATCTGCTCTCGTTCGATTTTGAACCCGGCGATGTCGCACGGATGAATTTTCTCGCGGAACGCGCGCGCGAAGGCAGCCTTTCGGCTGAGGAAAGCGTTGAGCTGGACAGCTACCTGCATGTCGGGAATCTGCTGACAATCATGCAGTCGAGGGCCCGTCAGTATTTGAAGCAACAGAACCGTTCCGCCGCGACAAGCGGGCCATCGCCAGTACGCCGGCGGCAGTGAACCGGCAATTGCTTCGGGATGTCAGGCTCCGGGCGAACGGCCGATGCGAGTACTGTGGCATGCCGTTTCTCAACTACCGCCTGCCCTTTCAGGTCGATCATATTACAGCCAGGCAACACGGAGGGCCAACCGATTCCGGCAACCTGGCTTTCGCGTGTTTTCATTGCAATCGCCATAAAGGGCCAAACATAGCCGGCCTCGATCCGGCGACTGGCCAGGTTGTGCGTCTCTTTCATCCGCGAACAGATTCGTGGAGCGAACACTTCCGGCTGGAGGGAGCGACTCTCGCCGGGCTGACTTCGATCGGCCGCGCCACAGTTCAGGTTCTTGCGATGAATGAGCCGGAATTCGTGGCTGTCCGCGAAGCTCTGATGATGGAAGGAGTCTATCCGCAGCCGCCACGCAGCGCCTGAGGCCGGTTTTTCGAAGCCCTCGGATACAATCAAACGAATGTCCATGGTCATTGTTGGTTCCGTCGCTTACGACGGTGTGGAGACGCCGCACGGTAAAGTCGACCGCATGCTGGGCGGCGCATGCACTTATATCGCTCTTTCCGCCAGTTTCTTTACGCAGCCGAAGATCGTCGCGGTGGTCGGCGACGATTTCGCGCAGAAAGATATCGATCTGCTCGCCTCGCGCGGCATCGATCTGGCCGGTCTGGAACGCGTCCCCGGCAAAACGTTTTTCTGGGCGGGCGTTTATTCCGAGGATATGAACGACCGCGAAACGCTCGCCACCGAGCTGAACGTGTTCGCGAATTTCAATCCGAAGCTGCCGGATTCGTATAAGAGCGCGCCGTATCTGCTGCTCGGCAACATTCAGCCCGCCCTGCAGAGCGCGGTCAAGGCGCAGATGGACGGGTCGCTCAAACTGGTCGGCGGCGACACCATGAATTACTGGATCGGCTCCTTCCGGGATGAGTTGCTTAAGACCATCGCGGAATGGGATTTTCTGCTCATCAACGATTCCGAAGCGCGCATGCTTTCGGGCGAGAACAATCTGCGCAAGGCGGCGGCGAAGATTATCGGCATGGGCCCGAGCATTCTGGTGATCAAGCGCGGCGAGCACGGCGCCATTCTCTGGCACGGCGACAAGCATTTCATGGTTCCCGGCTATCTGCTGGAGGATGTGTTCGACCCCACCGGCGCGGGCGATTGCTTCGCGGGCGGGTTCATGGGCTATCTCGCGGGCGCCGGCATCGACCTCAAGAAATCGGACGTGAATGCCAACGAACTGCGGCGCGCGGTGATCTACGGGTCGGTGATGGGCAGCTTCTGCTGTGAGCGGTTCGGCGTGGATCGGTTCCGTACGCTGACTCGGCGGGAAATCGATGCGCGTTTTGAGGAGTTTAAGGAGTTTACGTCGTTTTAGCGGAATGGCCGGGAGATGCCGCAGCCGAAGACGCGACTAAAGTCGCGTGTCCCTTGCGCGCGGCTCGGAATGGGCTGACTCGGGAGGAGATCGATGCCCGTATGGCAAGCGCCGAGATGAGTCTCGGCGCGGCAAGCACGAGTGCTTGCGCCACAATGACGTGGATACGCGATTTCAGTCGTGTTTTTAAATGTGGCGTTCAAAAACGCGACTGAAGTCGCGTGTCCGGTCTCGGAATAGTTTTCCGATTGGGGCGGCTGTCGTTATCGCCGCTGCCGTGGCTTACTTCTATCGCAGCGGCGCTACGCTTTATTTCGGCGATGGCGAGGCGCACCTCGATATCGCACGGCGTATCGTCGATTCGCTGACGCCGGGATGGTCGCAGGTGGGAACGACCTGGCTGCCGCTGCCGCATCTCCTCATGATTCCTCTGGTCCGCAATGACTGGCTTTGGCGGACTGGACTTGCCGGCGCGATCACGTCCGGCATCTGCATGGCGCTGGCGGCGGGCTTCCTTTTCGCGGCGCTGCGGCGAATCTTTTCGGATGCCGCGGCCGCCGCCGCGGGGGCCGCGGTGTTTCTGCTGAATCCGAACACGCTCTATCTGGGGTCTACGCCGATGACCGAGCCGGTGTTCTTCGCCGCGCTTTTCGCGTTGCTTTATTTCACCGTCCGCTTTCGCGAGTCCACCCTTCGCTTTCGCGGGGGCTGGGGCGCGCTGATCGGGGCAGCGCTGGCCGCGTTTGCGGGAACGTTGACGCGATACGAAGCCTGGTTTCTGTTGCCTTTCGTTGCCGTTTTCATATTCGTGAGCCCTGGCGGAAAACGCGTCGCCGCGGCGATCGTGTTCTGCGTGATCGCGGGCGCCGGTCCTGTTCTCTGGCTGGCGCATAATCGCTGGTATTACGGAGATCCGTTGTACTTTTATCGCGGACCCTATTCGGCGCTGGCGATTCAGGGAAGTCATCCCTATCCCGGCAGAGGCGACTGGCGCGTGGCGGCGCAGTATTTTTTTGCGGCGGGGCAGGCGGTCGCGGGTTGGCCGGCGCTCATTGCCGGAGCCGCGGGTTTGGCCATCGCGATCATGCGGTGGATCGCTTGGCCCGTGCTTCTGCTGGCTCTGCCGCCGGTCTTTTACATCTGGGCGATTCATTCTTCGGGCGTTCCGATCTTTGTCCCGGCATTGTGGCCGCACACCTTTTACAACACGCGCTACGGTTTGGCTCTGTTGCCTCTGGCGGCGCTGGGAGCGGCTGCGCTGGCGCGCCAGTTTCCGTATAAATTCACGGCGACCGCGATCGTGCTGATCGCGGTGTCGCCGTTCCTGATCCATCCGGCGACGCCCTCCATCACGTGGCAGGAATCGGACGTCAATTCACGCGCGCGGCGCGAATCCATTGCGCAGGCCGCGGCGTATCTCGCGCAGGCCGCCGAACCGCACGAGACTTTCCTCACCAGTTTCGGCGATCTCACGCCGATTTATCGCACGCTGGACGTCCGGCTGCGACGCACATTGACCGGCGACAACGATCTCGAATTCAACGCCGCGATGGGCCGTCCCGATCTTTTTCTGCACACCGACTGGGCTGTGGTGGAAAACGGCGACGCGGTCCAGACGATGCTGGACAAGGCGCGGCTGCATGGTCCGCGATACGAACTAGAGCGCCGCGTTACCGTGAAAGGCGCACCCGTAATTGAAATCTATAAGAGAGCCGATGACGATCCCCTTCGCTAAACTGCACGGCGCCGGCAACGATTTTCTGATCACACGCGTTGCGGACGCGCCCGCGGCCGATCTCCCGCAGATTGCAATCGCCATCTGCGATCGCCATACCGGCGTGGGCGCCGACGGGTGGATGCTTCTGGACTCCACCAACGACGACGAACCTTCGATCCGGCTCTTCAACTCCGACGGCAGCGAGCCGGAGTTCTCGGGCAACGGCACGCGCTGCGCCGCGGCGGTGTTGGCGCTGGCGCGGCCGGGGCGCAATAAGTTCCGCATCCGCACCGGGGCGGGCGTGAAAACTCTCCGGCTGCTGTCGCGCGGCGAACGCAGGTTTCTGTTCGAGATGAATATGGGCGATATCCGGGTGGTGGAACTCGCCGCGAACGTGCAGGGCCGCGACGCGGCGATCGTCAATGCCGGCAATCCGCAGTGCGTGTTTCCCGTCGAGAGCTTCGATTTCGATTGGCGCTCTCTCGGCGCGGCGACGGAGAAAGACCCGCGATTTCCGAACCGGACGAACGTGTCCTTCGTGCGGCGGGTCGATTCGCATACCATCGACGTGCGCTTCTGGGAACGCGGCGCCGGAGAAACGAACAGCTCCGGCACGGGATCGACGGGCGCAGCCGCGGCGGCTCTCGCGCGGGGCCTGGTGGAAAACCCGGTAACGGTCGAGACGCCCGCGGGTCCGCTGTATCTGCGGTTCGAACCGGAGGCGTGGCTGACGGGTCCGGCCGAGTATATCGCGGACGGCGTGTTCTACTGTGCGAAAATTATCGGGAATGACTAGTTTGGAAACACCCGCCGCGTCCGGACGGGCACAGGAACTTGCGGACAAAATCCGATCCAAAACCGCGAAAGTCGGGGTCGTCGGTCTTGGGTATGTGGGTCTGCCGTTGGCGGTCGAATTCGCTCAGGCCGGATATGAAGTTACCGGCATCGATCTGCTTGCGGGCAAATGCGCGCGCGTCAATGCGGCCGATTCCTACATCGGCGACGTTCCGTCGTCCAGCCTTGAACCGATCGTGGCGAGCGGCAAGCTTCGCGCCACCACCGATTTTTCCGCGATTCGCGAACTCGACACGATCAACATCGCCGTGCCCACGCCGCTGCGCAAGACGAAAGATCCGGACATGAGTTACATCGTGGCCGCGTGCGACGAGATCGCCAAATACATACACGAAGGCCTGCTGGTGATTCTGGAGTCGACGACATATCCCGGCACAACCGACGAGCTGGTGCTGCCCATGCTGGAGAAATCCGGTTTGAAAGTCGGCCAGGATTTCTTTCTCTGCTTTTCGCCCGAACGGGTGGACCCGGGCAATCCGAAGTATCAGACGAAGAACATTCCCAAAGTGGTCGGCGGAACCACGCCCGCCTGCACCGAGCTGGGCTGCCTTTTCTATTCCCAGGCTCTGGACAAAGTGGTGCCGGTGACTTCGACGCAGGTCGCGGAGATGGTGAAGCTGCTCGAAAACACGTTCCGCATGATCAATATCGGGCTCGTGAACGAGATGGCGGTGATGTGCGACGGTATGGGCATCAACGTTTGGGAAGTGATCGAGGCCGCGGCCACCAAGCCGTTCGGCTTTATGCCGTTCTTTCCCGGACCGGGGCTGGGCGGCCACTGCATTCCGATCGATCCGTTTTATCTTTCGTGGAAGACGAAACAGTCCGGGATCGAGGCGCGGTTCATCGAACTCGCAGGTTATATCAACGGGCAGATGCCGCATTTCGCGGTCACGAAGGTGCAGAACGCGCTGAACGACGTGGGCAAGCCGCTGAAGGGTTCGAAGGTTCACATTTACGGAGTGGCTTACAAGCGCGATATCGACGATCTGCGGGAATCGCCGGCGCTCGATATTATTCATCTGCTGAAGAAGCGCGGGGCTATTGTTTCGTTTACCGATCCGCATGCGCCGGAGATCCGGCTCGAAGACGGCTCGATCTTTACCGAGGAGCCGGGAGCCATGAAAACGTCGGATTGCGTTGTCGTGGTTACCGATCATTCGGATTTCGATTACAAGACGCTGATCGATCAGGCCAGTCTGATCGTGGATACGCGCAATGCGCTGAAGCGGTTTAAGTCGGATAAGATTGTGCGGCTGTAGGGTCGGGGTGGAAGCCTATACTCACGGGTGAAGCCTATGCCACCATTCTGCCGGCCACAAAATGTAAAAGCTGAAGCGAACCGAGGCACGGCAGACTGAGAGTCTGCGCCACGAGGGCGCGAAAGCAAGAGACGCGACTAAAGTCGCGTGTCCTATCCTGTCCTATCCTATCGGGCGCCGTGAGCGCGCAGGATCGCCGCAATCCGCGTCAGTCCTTCGGATTCGGCCAGAAGCAGGGCCGTGGTTCGCCCGCGGGCGCCGGCGGTGGCGTTCACGTCGGCGCCGCCGGCCAGCAACGCCTCGACCGCGGCGGGCTGGTTCTTGTGAACGGCGTGCATCAGAGCCGTCCAGTCATTTACGCCGCCACGTTCGTTTACGTTCTCACCCGAGCCGAGCAACGCCTCGATGAGCGTGGTGTCCCCGGATCGCGCCGCAGTACACAGGGGCGGTAACTGAGTCCCGACGCCGCAACCCAACAGCAGGAGGGAAATGCAAAACAGAATCGTTATCCACATGGGCCAAGTATATTGAAAACTACTTTTCACTGTAAAGTACATTTGGCAGCGAATCCGAAACTTTTTCCCTCCGGTGGGTTATAACAGACGGCGTCCCTCCGTCGGCGTTGACATCGACAGGCCAAAGGGGGGATGATTCAGTTCAAGAGGATCCCTATGTCTACCCAGCGCCGAGTATCGTCCGCTGCCGTTTTGATGGCGATCACAGGCGCGGTTTGCTCCGCGCAGACCGTCATGTCGGCCCATTCCGGTACGTTGCATTACTTTGAGGGCGATGTCGCTATCGACGGCACGCCGGTCCAGGCGAAGTTCGGCAAGTTTGCCGAAGTCAAGGAACAGAGCGTCCTGAGCACGAAGGCGGGCCGCGCCGAGGTGCTGCTGACGCCCGGCGTGTTTCTGCGTCTGGGCGAGAACAGCTCGATCCGGATGATCGATAACAGATTGATCAGCACGCGCGTGGACGTTCTCTCGGGCAACGTGATCCTCGAATCGGACGATCCGCAACTGGATGTCAAGGATTCACCCGTAACCCTGTTGTACAAGGACTACGAGATCCAGATGGTGAAGCATGGCTTGGCCGAACTGAATTCGAATCCCGGCCAGGTGAAGGTTTTCAAGGGCGAAGCTCTGGTGCAGGCTTCCGGGGATGCCGGGATTCAGAACCGGGTCACCGTACACGAGGGCCATCTGGCGAATCTATCGGCGGCGCTGCTCACCGAGCGGTTCGACGCAAATGCCGGTGACGACCTCTATCTGTGGGCGCGCGACCGGTCGCAGGCGCTCTCGGCCGCGAATATGTCGTCGGCGCGTACGATCAATTCCGGGAGCTATGGATCGGGTTACGGTGGTTACGGCTCGGGACTCGGTTACGGTCTTGGCTACGGCGGATTGGGATACGGCGGCGTCGGATACGGTCCAGGGGCTTGGAACGGGGGCTGGTATTACAATCCTTACTTCGGTATGTACACTTACGTTCCGGCGGTCGGGACGATGTGGAGTCCTTTCGGATACGGCTTCTTCAGCCCCGGCACGATTTACAACTACTACTCGCCGTCGGGTTACTGGTATGGCGGCGGTGGACCGGTGGGCGCAAGCGCGGTCGGGCGTCCCTCTTATGGTCTGAGATCTTCGACAACCAGAACCGCTCCGATCAACGACCTGCTGAGCAGCACGGGCCGCGTGTCGTCGGGTTCACCCCTGCGCACCGGTGAAGCGCTCGGATCCGCGGCCGCCGCGGGCGGCGCCACGCGTGGGGGCGTGCCGACCGCAAGCAGCTCCGGCGGCGGCGGCAACTTCGGCTCGCGAGGCGGCAGCATCGGCGGCGGCGGTGGACATGCCGGCGGCGGACACCGCTGAGGCGGGCTGAACTGAGCGCACGCGTGATATCCTGAGCTTGCGCGACGTAAGGGCGCATCAACCTTAATTCATCCGACTGGAGAGATGGCCGAGTGGTTGAAGGCGCACGCTTGGAAAGCGTGTATAGGGGAAACTCTATCCAGGGTTCGAATCCCTGTCTCTCCGCCAGTTTGTTTTCAATAGCCCGGCTCAAGCGGCCTTGATGGGGCCCATGTTGCGTCCAGGTGGTTCGGACACGCGACTTGAGTCGCGTCTTCGGATGTCGCACCAAAAAACGCGACTGAAGTCGCGTGTCCGGTTAGCCCGTATATCTCACAGACCAAGCGTCGGGGAAGAGGAACACGCGCAAAAACGGGTCGCGTCCCGCCGCACGAATGACGAGTTCCTCCGCTGTATTGCGGCGCGGGACAGCGCCCTTTGCGCTTCCTCGCGGTCGCGGCTCGGTAAAGGTTTTTTGTGACGATTCGGAAATCGTCACGCGATCTCTTCCGATGACCCTTCATCTTCCGCCGACTCGCTCGATGCCGGCTTCTTTCGCGGATCCTCCATGTCTTTCGGAACGGTTCCGTTGATCAGAAAGTCATTGAAGCGCCGGAGCGAGGCAACGTATGCCTGTATGGCGGCGCTTTGCACACGCGCGGCGTTCTCCAACAATCTGGAGCCGTCGGGGTGCGGCAGAATGCCGGGGATTTCTCCAGAGATGCGTTTGAAATCCAACTTCGCCCGATCGTACGCTTCCCTGGATTCGTCCAGCTGAGATCTGAGCAGGTCGCCAATCTCGCGATAACGGTCCATGATTTACCGCAGTATACCCGACTTAATGGGATTGCGACACGGGGGCGATAAGTTTCCCGGCCAGCAAAAAATTTCGATTAAAACCCGAGGCTAGTGTGGTGTCCAGGAAATAACTGGACACGCGACTTCAGTCGCGTTTTTGGGC
>JASHSD010000213.1 GCA_030036985.1 Bryobacteraceae bacterium | reverse complement strand
GCGCTCGCGGCGGCCGCGCTCCAATTCTCCGGGCTTTTCTCGTTCTCCGCGATAGGCATTTCCGACGCGTTCGGCTTCATTCTGGCCGGAATTGTGGTGGTGTTTTTCGGGTGGCTGCTGACCGCGAAAGGGTACAGCCCGGCCGAGCGTCGCCGCTTTTGGGCGATTCTGGTGTTGTTCATCGCGTCGGCCGCATTCTGGTCCGCGTTCGAGCAGGCGGGATCGACACTCAACCTGTTCGCGGAACGCAACACGAATCTGCACGCCTGGGACGCGCCGCCGTGGGGCCTGTTTCGCGCCAGTTATTTTCAGGCCTTCAATTCGCTTTTCATCATCGCCCTCGCGCCGGTGTTTGCGTGGTTGTGGGTCAAAATGGCGCGCCATGAACCGTCGACAACCTCGAAATTCTCCTGGGGGCTGATCTTCGTCGGCCTGGGCTTTGCCATTCTCGTCCCGGTGGCCAACGGCACAAACGTCAGCCCCTGGTGGCTTACGCTGAGCTATCTTCTGCAGACCATCGGCGAACTTTGTCTCAGTCCCGTGGGGTTGAGCGCGATGACCAAACTCGCGCCCGCGCGCATCGCCAGCCTGATGATGGGCGCCTGGTTCCTGTCCATTTCCGTGGGCGATTTCATCGGCGGGAGGCTGGCTTCCGTTTACGAATCGTTCCCGCTGCCCGTTCTGTTCGGCCTCGTTGCCGGCTTCTGCGTCGTGGTCGGCCTGCTGCTTGTCCTGCTGATCCGCCCGATGAAGACCCTCATGGCGGGGGTGAGTTAGTGCAGGCATTGTGGGAGCGTTATCGCGATCAATTCCCGGTGACCGAACGCCTGGTCTATCTCAACCATGCCGCCGTCACTCCGCTTTGCCGGCCCGCCGCTGAAGCGATGCAGTCGCTCGCGCAGGACGCGCTCGATTTCGGCAGCGAGCATTATCAGAAGTGGCTGGACACGTATGAAGCGCTTCGCGTCGCGGCTGCGCGCCTGATCAACGCCACACCCCGCGAAATCGCCATCGTCAAGAACACATCGGAAGGAATTGCCACGATTGCTGCGGGTCTCAAATGGAAACCCGGAGACATCGTGGTGGCTTTTCAGGAGGAATTTCCGGCGAATTTTTATCCGTGGAAGCGGCTGGAAGAACGCGGCGTCGAGGTGCGCTGGCTTTCGATCTTCGACGACCTCGACTGCATCGACCGCGCCTGCGCAGGCGCCCGCATGCTGGCGGTCAGCTTCGTGCAATACCTCAGCGGCTATCGCGTGGATCTCGAAAAAATCGGCGAAATCTGCGCCCGCCGCGGTTGTTTCTTTCTCGTCGATGCGATCCAGGGCTTGGGCGCATTTCCTATCGACGTTCGCGCTGCCCACATCGACGCTCTCGCGGCGGATGGCCACAAATGGCTGCTCGGGCCCGAAGGCTGCGGCATCCTCTACGTCCGCAAAGAATGCAAGGACGAAATCGAACCCGTCGAGTTCGGCTGGACCAACGTGGCGAAGTATTACGATTACTCCTCGCGCGACATGACGCTGCGGACTGATGCGGGCCGATACGAATGCGGAACCCTGAACACCATCGGTTGCTACGGCCTGCGAGCCTCCATCGAATTTCTGCTCGGAGTGGGGATAGACAACGCGGCGCCCGCAATTCAGGCACTGGGAGATCGTATCCACGAAGGCGTAACCGCGTTGGGCTTCGAAACCCTCGGCCGGCGTTCGCCCGAAAGCGGCGCGGGCATTGTGAGCTTTCGCAAACCGGGAATCGAAGCCCATGCCATCGTGCGCAAACTGAAGGACGCGGGCATCGTCACCGCGCCACGCCAAGGATGGGTGCGGGCTGCCCCGCATTTCTACATCGCGCCGGAAGAAATCGACCGGATGCTGGCGGAACTCAAGAGCCTCTGAACGGGGCCGGTATTTGCCATGACTATCCTGGCGTTCGCGATTATCTATCTCGTTTGGGGATCCACATTCCTTGCCATCCGGGTCGGAGTGCGCGAAGTTCCGCCGTTTCTGCTCGCGGCCATGCGCTTTCTGCTGGCCGGGATAGTTCTGTACGTCTGGTCAGTCGTGCGCCGCGAACGGACGCCGACCGCGCGCCAGTGGAGATCGGCATTCATCCTCGCCACGCTGATTTTCGTCTTCGATTACGGTCTGCTGTTCTGGGCCGAACAGCGCGTGCCTTCGGGCATTGCCGCCGTGATGATGGCGACAATACCGGCGTTCACGGCGCTTGCTGAAATCACGCTGCTGAAAACCAGAAAGCTCACGGTGAGGCTGGCGGCGGCGCTTCTGATCGGCCTCGGTGGCGTGGCGGTTCTGACCAGCAATACCTTTCATCTGGGCGGCGCGGCGATCGATCCGGCCGGCGCCTCCGCGTTGATCTTCGCATCGATGAGCTGGTCCGTAGCTTCGGCGCTGATGCGCAAACTTCCGCTGCCGACATCCAAGGCCATGAGTTCCGGATCGCAGATGCTCGCCGGCGGCATCCTGCTCACGATCGCAGCCGGCATTCTCGGCGAATTCCGCGGTTTCCATCCCGAAGCCGTGTCTCGCAGGGCGTGGTTCGCTTTGCTCTATCTGGCCATCGCGGGATCGGTGATCGCGTTCACTGCGTATGTATGGCTCAACCACTGTGAGTCGCCGACCAAGGTCGGAACTTACGCCTACGTCAACCCGGTCGTCGCAGTGTTCGTGGGTTATTTCCTCGGCGGAGAAGCGCTCGGCCCGCGCACAATACTGGGCGCCGCATGCGTTCTTATCAGCGTGGTGGTGATCACAACGGTCCACACCGGAAAGCCCCTTGCCGCGGCCGCCACTTCGCGCCCGAATGACTAACGACTCGCCTCGAATCAACTGTTACAGCCGGCGCGGTACCGGTTTCTGAGCCACGACCGTGAGGGAGTGGTTGACATACTGTCGTGTCAGCGCCCGATCCGGATTTCCAATATCCTCATTTCCGCCGCATTTCGTTGTAGGGCAGGTTGGCAACCTGCGGCGGATTGGCAATCCGCTTGGTCGGTAGCGCGATAACCCTGCCAAACGCCTGATGGTACAACGGACAGGTGGATTGCGTCCTCACGCTAGATGTCGGCAGTTCCTCGGCGCGCGCGCTGCTGTTCGCGCTCGACGGCAAACAGGTCGAAGGGTTCGGTTCGCAAATCCAATACCGCGCGCAGACCACGCCGGATGGCGGATGGGAAGTTGACGCCGATGAACTGACGGGCATCGCGGCGCGATCCATCGACGAAATCTGTTCGCAGATGCGCGGCAGGAGCATGAGGCCCGTCGCGGTCGCGGTGGACACTTTCTGGCACAGCCTGCTCGGCGTGGATGCGGCCGGCAAACCCACCACGTCCATCCTTCATCCATTCGACAGCCGCAGCGCGGACGCCGCAAAGCGCTTGGCGCAGCGCATCGATAACAAAGCGATGCATGCGCGGACGGGCTGCATGATCCATCCAAGCTATCCGCCGGCGAAACTGCTCTGGCTCTCCGAAACCCAACCCGAAGCCTTCGGCCGCACGAAGCGATGGATGAGCGCGGGCGAGCATCTGTTCCTCAAATTCTGCGGCAGGCCCGGCGCATCCACGTCGATGGTCTCCGCCACCGGTCTCTGGAACCAGAACGCCAACGATTACGACAACGAAATGCTCAGCGTTCTGCCGGTATCGCGCGAGCAGTTCGCGGCCGTGGAAGCGCTTGACAAGCAGTGCAGCGGCGCTTGCGCATGGCCGGAATTGAAAGGCATTCCCTGGTTCCCGGCCTTGGGCGACGGCGCCTGCGACAACATCGGCAGCGGATGCACGGAGCAGCGCCGGTTCGCGCTCATGGTGGGCACCAGCGGAGCCATGCGCGCGGTGGTCGAAGCGGACCGCATCGATATTCCGGCCGGCCTCTTCTGCTATCGCGTGGACCGCAAACGCTTCGTGCTGGGCGGCGCGCTTTCCAATGGCGGCGAAGTTTTCGCGTGGATGAAACGAACGCTGCGCCTGCCGGACGATAACAACCTCATCGAGCAGCAACTGGCGGCGCTCAAACCGGGGCAGCACGGCCTGACCATCCTGCCGCTGCTCGCGGGCGAGCGCTCGACCGGCTGGCGGGCAGACGCACGGGCGGCGATCGCGGGCATGGACGCGAACACCTCGCCGATCGATATACTCCAGGCCGCGCTCGAATCGGTCGCGCTGCGCTTCTGCAACGTCTACGACATCATGAAGGCGCCGCTCGGCGAGCCGCGGGAAATGGTGGCTTCGGGCGGCGCGTTGCTGCATTCAGCCGTGTGGACGCAGGTGATGGCCGACGCGCTGGCGCATCCGCTGATCGAATGCCGTGAACCCGAAGCGACGTCGCGAGGCGCGGTGCTTCTGGCGCTGGAACGGATCGGCGCTCTGCCGGACATTCGCTCCGCGGCGCCGCAATACGGTGCGACAATCCAGCCCAATGCGGAAAACGGCGCGTATTACCAAACGGCTCTCGCGCGGCAGAGACAGCTTTATCACAAACTATTCGAGGAATTGTTCAAGGAGGATCGGTGAATCCGGATCCGAATGTGCGCGAGCGCGCGGCAAAGATCAAACTTCTGCTGATGGATGTTGACGGCGTCATGACGAATGGCAAGCTCTATCACGTGCCCGACGGCCACGGCAACGTAGTCGAGACCAAAGGCTTCGATTCCCAGGACGGCATCGCGCTGCAATGGATGCAATGGAAAGGTCTGCAGACCGGCGTCATCAGCGGACGCGAATCGGTGGGCACGGCCGAGCGCGCGCGGCAGCTGAAGATGAACTACGTTTACCAGGGGCACATCGAGAAGATTCCGATCCTCGAAGAAATCATGCGCGAAGGGAAGCTGCGCGCGGATGAAATCGCGTACGCGGGCGACGATCTGACAGACGTTGTGGTGATGCATCGTGTGGGCTTGGCCATCGCGGTCGCAAATGCGCGGCCGGAGGTGAAGCGCCAGGCCCATCATGTTACGCAAGCCGTCGGTGGTGAAGGCGCGGCGCGCGAAATCGTGGAGCTGATTCTGGATGCGCAGGGCTATTGGGCCGAGATTCTGGAGCATTATGAATCGAGGTGATGTGGCGCAGCGTTCGGCAGGTCACCAGAATCGGAAACCGCGTTCCTGTAGGGCAGGATGGCAGGGGCGCCCTCTGGGTCCGGCGGATCCCAGCCCTGTTGTGGGGCCAGCGCTTCGGCGCTGCAGCCGCCCTTCCGGGCGGCCCGGATTCACGCAATCCGAGGGTGACGGGCCGGGCCGAAGCCAGGCCGCAGGCCCGAAGGCCTGACCCCACAAAAATCTACGTGGCTTTAGATTGGCAATCCGCCGGCCTGGGCCGGCCACAACCCCGGGTTTCACAAGAGTCTGCCGCGCGGGCGCTCCCGCGGCCACTTGTCTTTGAGTCCGCGCCACACAGTCCCCTTGACAGAATGGCGAACAAAAGACGAATATTGAGGCATGCTGTTCGGCGATTCTCCCGCGCCGGGCCCTTGCTTGGAAAGCCCTTCGGGCTTGTGTGTTGAAGGCCCAACGGGCCTGGTCGGAATTGCAAGACTGGCGGCTCAGAGCGAACTGCTCGAGTCGAAGCGCGTGGTGCGGTATTTCGAGATCGGCGCGAAAAGCCTGCTCAACCGCACCCGGCCCGGCATGCCCTTCGAGTGGAGTTTGAATCCCTATCGGGGCTGCGAATTCGGCTGTAAATACTGCTACGCCCGCTACACGCACGAATTCATGGAACTGCGCGACAGCGCCGAGTTCGAAGACAAGATCTACGCCAAATCGGACGTGTCGCGGATTCTCGCCCGCGAGTTGAAACGCATCGACGGCAGCCGCGGCATTGCCATCGGCACGGCGACCGATCCGTATCAACCCGCCGAGCGCCGCTTCAAACGCACGCAGGCCGCGCTTGAAACAATCGCGCAACACAGCGGCATCGCAGTTTCGATAACCACGAAATCCGACCTGGTGGCCAGGGACATTCCGTTACTCCAGGAGATCGCGACGCGAAATACAGTGAGCGTGAATATGACAATTACCACGCTCGATGTCTCTCTTGCGCGGATGCTGGAACCGCGCGCGCCGCGTCCCGATCTGCGTCTCAAAGCCGTGCGCAACCTGGCGAACGCAGGCATCTCCGTGGGCGTCTTCCCGAATCCCATCATGCCGCTGATCACCGATCAGGAACAGCGGCTCGACCGGCTGGCGAGGGCCGCGCGCGATCATGGCGCGACGTATTTCGGAGGCGGTCTGCTGTTCCTGATGCCGTGCTCGCGAAAGGTCTTCTTTCCGTTCCTCGAACAGCATTTCCCCCATCTGCTGCGGCGTTATCAGGAGCGCTACGAACGGGCGGCCTACCTGAAAGGGCCATATAAGGAAATGATCCGCGAACGCATCGCCGCAATTCGGGACAGATACGGGTTTAAGTCGGGACCGCCTTCAAGGGAGACCGCGGTATCCGACGATTTGCAGGGATGGTTGTTCGCCGAGCGGAATTGAAACCCCTTATTCGCGCTGCTTTAATCTCACTGAAACGCGGGCACTCTAACATCGAGAAAACAGACAATGTGCGCGCGGCTGTATCCGTTCTGCGCACGTCAGGGAAGAAGAAGGATAAAAGATCTCGCGATGCGCAAAACACTGGCTATTTGTGTATGGTTACTGGCTGCGGCTTCGGCGGTCTACGGACAGGCTGCTACGGCATCAGTCGACGGCACCGTGCTCGATTCCACCGGGGCGGCCGTTCCGGCAGCTGAGGTAATCGTCGCCAATTCGACCACAGGCATCGAGCGCAGAGTCCAGACCAGCGGCGCGGGCCTTTCACGGCGCCGGATCTGACGCCGGGGCCGGGCTATACCGTCACAGTCAATAAATCCGGCTTTGCGAAATACGATGTCAGGGAATTTCAGTTGGCAGTCGGAGAGGCGCTCAACCTGACAATCAATCTGACAGTCGCCACCGGCGCCACTCAGGTCACCGTCACCAGCGAGGCGCCGATCGTCGAAAGCGCCAAGACCGACGTCTCGGGTCTGGTCGATTCGAGAGAAATCCTCGATCTTCCCATCAACGGCCGCCGCGTCGACTATTTCGTTCTCACCCAGCCGGGTGTAACCAACGATGCCGCCTACGGTCTGCTGACCTTTCGGGGTATGGCCGCCGGCAACAGCTTTCTGACCGACGGCATCGACACCACCAACACTTTCTACGACGAAAACGCGGGCCGCACGCGTTCGTACAACATCCCCCTGGACGCGGTGCAGGAATTCGAAACCGTCACGAGCAACTTCCTGCCGGAATACGGCCGCGCTTCGGGCGGCGTCGTCAACACGATCACACGCAGCGGCAGCAACGACTTTCACGGCAGCGCGTACTGGTTCTTCCGCAATCGAACCCTCAACGCAACCGATCCCACGTCTCTGGGATACAACCCGCCCGACTGGCGTCATCAGGCCGGACTGAGCGTGGGAGGGCCGATCCAAAAGGACAAGCTGTTTTACTTCTTTAACGGCGAGCTGGAGCGCCGCGACGCTCCGATAGTCTCAGGGAACACCACAAATACTTTGTTCAACGCCCAAGGCCAGCCGACGGGCGCGACCAACCCCGTCACCGGTTGCGGTGGAAGCTCGTATGCGACTCCCGCAACTCCCGCTCAGTGCACCACTCTAATCAATTTCCTTGAAACGCGCGTCGTTCCACAGTTGGTGCCCCGAACTGTCGATAACAACCTGCTCTTCGGAAAAACCGACTATCAGATCAGCGAGCGGAACCGGTGGAGCACCGAGTTCAACTATCTCGATTTCCGTTCGCCCAACGGCATTCAGACGAGCAGCGTACTGACCAACGGGGGAGCGGTCGGCAACAACGCCAACACAAACGTTTTTGACCGCACGCTCAAATCCGGTCTGACCACGGTTGTCGCCTCGAATGCCGTGAACCAATTACAGTTCGGCATGTTCAAGGACCGGCAGTACGATCCCAACAGCCCGAGCCTGGAACCACCCACAGGTCCCTCGTCGTTCTCGATCACCACCGGCAGCCTCAGCAACATCGGTTACGCGACTTCCTATCCGCGGCTGCATCCGAGCGAGCTCCGCTTCCAGCTTGCCGACACTTACTCCTGGACCCTCGGAATTAATGCCATCAAGTTCGGCGTAGACTGGGCGCACACCGAAGATTACGATTACTACTTCCCGAATCAGTTCGGCACCTTCACCTACGCGAACATCAACGCGCTCGCGCTCGATTTCAGCGATCCCGTGAACGGGAAGAACTGGACCACGTACACCCAGACGTTCGGCAATCCGCTCTGGGACGGAAACTCGAAGGATATGGCGCTGTTCGCGCAGGATGAAATCCATGTGACGCCGAAGCTGGTCATCAGTCCCGGGCTGCGCTTCGAATACAACTGGCTGCCGCAGCCCGCGGCGCCGCAGGCGCTGGGATCGCTGAACATTCCGGCAGACTGGCCCGATACTGCGCACCTCTATTACAAGGCCCCGGACTGGGCGCCGCGCATCGGCATTGCATACACGATCGACAGCAGGACAGTCGTGCGCGCGAGCTATGGCTTGTTCTACAACCGATACATTTCCCAGATCACCGACGGCCTTGCGAAGGGCAACGGATCGTATCAGCCGCAATACTCTCTGTCTTCCACAGTGGCCTCACAGTTTGCCGCGGGGCCGGCATTTCCGAATCGCCTCCCGTCCGAGCCGGCGGGGCAGGCCAATGCGCCCACCGTCCAGTTCGATCTGCCGGGATTCCGGAATTCCTATTCCGAACAGGCGCAGATCTCGGTTCAGCGCCAACTCGACCGGAGCACCAGCGTAACGGTTTCCGGACTCTGGAACCGCGGCATCCACATCGCCTCGGCTTACAACGCGAATCTTTCGACGCCGACCAACTTCTACACGTATGCCATCGACAACTCGGCGCTGCAGCAGGTCGGAAGCTTCACCGTTCCGCTCTACACGCGCGCGAATCTGATCAATCCGAATTACAACGGTGTCTACGCCATGACTTCGAACGGCAACAGCTGGTACGACGGGCTGGTGATTTCCGTGAGCCACCGCTACACCAGCTGGTTCGAAGGTCAGGCGAACTATACGTGGTCGCACGCAATCGACGATAATTTCGGCGGGGCCGCCGGAAACAGCGGCTCAGAAGGCGTGATCTACGCGCAAACGGTGCCGACTTCCTTTTACAACAACGATTTCGCGGACGAGAAAGGAACGGCCACCACCGATCAGCGCCACAAGCTGATTCTGGTCGGAATCGTGAATCCGAAGTTCACGAACAGCACCGACTGGTGGTCGCGCACCTTCGTGAACGGGTGGCAGCTCTCTTTCATCTCGACGTTCGCCTCCTCGCTGCCGCTGGATTCGATCATCGGGGGCGTGTCGTCGACAACACTGCCGACGGTGACCGGAACCTCCTTGTTTTCGACCAGCACAATCAATGGCCTCGGCAGCGTCTCGCGGGTGCCTTTCCAGCCCGTCGACAATCTGAACATCGGACCCACGTTCGGCACCAACGCAAGGATCTCGAAACTATTCCCCATCGGCGAGCGCTACTCGGTGCAACTGGCGTTCGAAGCGCAGAACGTGTTCAACCATACGATTCCCCAGGGTCCGGATGCGCGCCAGCAGGAGGAGTATCAATTGGAGAAACTCGGCGGTGTTTCGACTCTGGTGCCCTATCCGTTTTACGGCCAGTTGACGCAGACGCTCGCGCCGAGCATGCAGGACGGAACCACCGCCCGCCGCGCTCAGGCTTCGATTCGGATTAACTGGTAGCTCACCTTACTGACCCGAACGTTCGGCCAACAAAGTTTCAATTGCGTGAGCACGTTCTTAACAGAACTGTAAAGTCGAATTCTTTTAAACTATCGTTTTCCGACAGCCCATGCGGGCATGGACCCAAGGTGTTCCATGCCCGCACGGCCTCGCATTGGCCGATTTTTTGGAGGAAACTCGATGAAATTTGGAAGCAGCCGCAGAGTTGTTTGTCTTTTCGCAGGTCTCCTTTCAGCCGTTCTGATTTCCAGCGTCCCGGCCCATGCCCAGGCGATTCTCGGCGCCATTACCGGCACCGTGAAAGACACGACGGGCGCCCTCATCGCGGACGCCACTGTCAAGACAGTCAACACAGCGACTAATCAGGAGATCGATCAGCGCACCGATTCCAATGGATCTTATTCGGTGTTGAACCTGCCCGTCGGGACATATACAGTGACGTTCGGCAAGACCGGGTTCCAGACCGAGACCCACACGCAGATTCTGGTGAGCAGCGATCGTACGACAACTGTGGATGGCACGCTCCAGGTGGGGTCGGTGAGCAGCACAGTGGAAGTAACCGCCACTCCGCTGATGAACCAGGTGGATACGACTAACGGCTACGTGGTCGATCAGCTGACGATTCAGAACACGCCGCTGGGCACCGGCAGCTTTACCCAATTGGCGATCATGGCGCCGGGCGTTCACGCGGACTTTCTCGGCGGCTCCGGCGCCAACCAGGGTCTCGGGAATCAGGCCATTTTCGCCAACGGGCAGCGCGATACCAGCAACAGCTTTTCGCTGAACGGCGTGGACACGAACAATCTTTTTAACGGCAATTCCACCAGCCAGGTCGGTGAGAACCGCTTCGTGCTGAACACCGGCGAAAATTTCGTGGCGGGCAACATCCAGCAGACCGCCACCTCGGTCTACAGCGCCATCGGCGAGGCCTTGCCCACGCCCCCGATCGAAGCGGTGCAGGAAATCAGCGTAAACGCCGCGTCGTATGACGCCACACAGGGCGCTCACAGCGGCGCCCACATCGGCGTCATCACGAAATCGGGCACGAACGCCATCCACGCCGAAATCTACGAGTACTTCCAGAACAGCGACATGAATGCCGCGCCGTTCTTCTACAATTCCTCCCCCGCGTACACGACAAAAAACCCGTTCGAAGCGCGTAACCAGTTTGGCGCGACGCTCGGAGGCCCGATTATGAAGGACAAGCTCTTTTACTTCGTCTCCTATCAGGGCACGCGCGAAGCGGACGCCGCTTTGTCTACGCAAACCTCCATCGTGCCGCTTGGCCTCACGAACGACCGCAGCCTGGCCGGACTGGCCGCGATGTATACGGCGACGACGGGCAAAACCATCTCCCAGAGCGCGATCAGCCCGGTCGCCTATAACATCTTCAATGCGACTCTGCCGAACGGACAGTACCTGATCCCCACCCCGACGATCACCAATGCCGCGCAGGCGAAGGCGCTCGGCTACGACGCCATCGTACAGGGACCCAACGCTCAGTCCAGCGCCGATCAGGGCATCGCCAACGTCGATTACCTGGTGAACAACAACGATCGCATCACCGGCAAGTATTTCGTCCAGAGTAACCCGACTTCGACTCCATTCGGCCCAGTCGGCAACACTCTGGGTTTCCCGCAGACTCTTTCGGCAGGCAGCGATGTCGGAGCCATCGAGAACACAACGGTCCTGACTCCCGACCTTACCCTGCTGGAGCACGTCGGCTTCACCCGTCTGTTCGCGTATTCCAACCAGCAGCAGGCCTTCACTCCACAGCAGATGGGAATCAACCTGCTTGGGGTCGCCTCTTTCCCGCAAATCGAGATAGCGGATTTCGACTCCACTCTGGGAGGGGACACCTATACCGGCAACAGCACGAGTTTCGGCAACGCGGGCATGTACCAGAATCAAATGGAATACGCCGCGACCATGAACTGGGTGAAAGGCCGGCATACGCTTTCCTTCGGATATCAGGTGGACCACACGCAGCTGAACATTATCGACAACGAAGCCGACAGCGCCCATCTCGACTTCAAGAGTCTCCTGACGTTTCTGGAAGGCAGCGTCCGTACAGGAATCTATTCCGCTTTGTTTGACGGCTCCGGGACCTCGAACCGCTATTACCGTTCGAACACCATCGGCTCCTTCGTCAACGACAACTGGAAGGTTCGCAGCAATCTTACCGTCACACTTGGCCTGCGATGGGACGACGATGGGGCGCTGTCCGAAAAATACGGACGGCTGGTTGGCTTCAACGGCGCGGACTATTCGTTCGATCTGGCAACCGATACAATCACCAATTCCGGACTCGAGTTCGCCGGTCAGAACGGCGTGAGCGACACCCTCATGAAAAAACCGCAGTGGGGGTTTGCGCCGCGCGTCGGCATCGCCTGGACTCCGACTTCAAAGCTGACCGTTCGGACAGGATACGGAATCTACTACGACCGAGGTGAATACTTCACCGAGTTTTCTCCCAGCGCCGGCGGTGGATTCAGCGGACCGTTTGCGGTCACTGTCGCGCCACCCTTCAACTCTCCGGTCTTCGCAACCACCGGCGCTACGCTGGCCAACCCCTTCGGCACGACGCCTCCGCCCGCGCCGCTGGGCACTCTCGCGTCGCTTGCAGCCCAACTGCCGAATATCTCGCAGACCACTTCGGGTAATTATCCGGGAGGGAACGAATATGGCCCCTACCTCTTTGGCGGATACGATATCAACAACAAACTGCCCTATGTGGAAAACTGGACCTTCGACCTGCAATACCAGTTAGCGAACTCGTGGTTGCTCAGCGCGGGCTACGTCGGCAATCACGGTAACCACGAGGTGCTGCCGATTCCTTTCAACCAGCCCGGCATCGCCACCGCATCCAACCCCATTAATGGTCAGACCAGTTCGTACGGCGGGGTTGCCCTTACGACTCTGGACACCGAACCCATTTCGACGCCTGAATTTTCCGGCAACGCGCCGCTGCGCGTGCCTTTTATCGGTTATGACATGAATTCGGTGCTGTATCAGGCTCAGGGAATTTCGAACTATAACGCGCTGCAGCTGCAGGTTCGCAAACGTCTGTCCTTCGGCCTGCAGCTGACCGGAACCTACACCTGGTCGCACTCTCTGGACGACCAGAGCGGTCTGGGTCTCTTCTTCACCGGCAACAACCCGGTGACGCCGCAAACCAGCTACGCATCGTCCGATTTCGATCAGACGCACGTCTTCCTGCTCAACTACGCGTACACGATCCCGAAGGTCACGGACAACAAAGGCCTCGGCTACCTGGTGAACGGCTGGACCATCAGCGGCCAGACAGTGGCGCAGAGCGGGGAGCCCTACAGCGTCTACGATTATTCCGGCGCGGTCGGTAGTCTGTACTACGGCACGAATATCTACATCGCCAATCCGATCGTTCCGCTCAAGCCCGGCGTGACCGCGCAGCAAGCGGAACTACAGGGCACCACCGGGATCAATCCGGGGTTACCGGTGCTGAATGAGGCCGATTTCTTCCCGCAATTCGTCGCTCCCGGGACCAATGGCGTACCGGCCTGCGACGCCACGGGTTGCGACAGTTACGAATCGGTCTTTTCGTCGACCGGGCGCAATCTGTTCCGCGGTCCGTTCCAGGTCCGCTTCGACATGGCGATCGCGAAGGAGTTCCTGATCCACGACAAGTACCGGCTGCGTTTCAATGCCGCCGCGTTCAACCTTTTCAATCACCCCGATTTCGACGCGCCCAAC
>JASHSD010000212.1 GCA_030036985.1 Bryobacteraceae bacterium | reverse complement strand
CGCGGCGGCTGCTGGACCTTGAATTGAATGGATACACTCTGGTGACCTATCGTGCGTCGAGTCTCTCCCCGGAGGCGCTGCGGGCCTGCCAGGCGGTTATCCTGACGCGCGAATCAGACCCTGACGAGATCCGCGGCCTTGCGGGCCTGTGCAGACCGTGTTGGGAAGCAAAAACGGACAAAGAATGGAACGACCTGTTCCAGAATCTCCTCGTCGGGGAAGCTGCGATTTTGCCTGTCACCGAAGAGTCTCACGGGAAGCCGGAAAAGATTCAGCTCAAACCACGGCTGACCCCGCATACCCGACACCTCGCCAAATATATCGACCTTCCCGTCTCGGACGCCCGCGCATTTGTTTTCTGGCGCGATGGTGCGGTGACCGACAAGCGTGCGCATACGTTGCAGGAATTCGTCGACGTGGTCGAGCGCGGCCCTACGAAGGACTTCGACTGCCATTTGCGCCACAGGGATTTTTCCCGTTGGATCGCCGGGGTGTTCGGCGACTACGCCCTCGCTAAGGGGGTTCGAGACCTCGAAGAAGATTATGCGACCGGCAAGGGTGCGACAGTCATGCAGGATATTGCGCGGGAAATTCGAACCCGGTACCAATTTGCGCTGGACCGATCATGAGAAACCGCGTCGGGCGCGTGGTTCGCTTCAGGCTCGCCATTTCCATTGGGCGACTTCGGGCATGTCCTCACCGTGCTCGCACACGTAGATTCTGTGGTCAGTCAATTTGTTTCGGAGGTTATGGATCAAAATGGCCGGAAACGGGCGCAAGCCTGGGCACGCGCTCAATGGCGTCAATGGCGAGGTGGAACCGGTCGATCTCGTTCAGAACCCACATGTCGAAGGGCGTCGTCGTGGTGCCTTCTTCCTTGTATCCGCGAACGTGAAGCCGCTGGTTTACTCGTCTGTAGGCGAGCCTGTGAATAAGCCATGGGTAACCGTGGTAGGCGAAGATGATCGGCTTGTCTTTCGTGAACAGCGCGTCGAAATCCGCATCGGAAAGTCCATGTGGGTGCTCGGTCGGCGGCTGGAGCGTCATCAGATCCACGACGTTGATGACACGCATCTTCAGATCCGGAACATACCGCCGGAGCCAATCGACGGCAGCCAGGGTCTCGAGTGTCGGTACATCGCCGGCGCAAGCCATGACAACATCCGCCGGACCGCCCTGATCGTTGCTCGCGAAGTCCCAGATGCCAACTCCCGCGGTGCAATGGCGGACTGCTTCCTCCATGGTGAGCCATTGCGGCGCGGGCTGCTTCCCCGCGACGATCACGTTGATGTAATCTCGCGATCGAAGGCAGTGATCGGTCACCGACAGCAGCGTGTTCGCGTCGGGTGGAAGGTAAACGCGGACGATTTTCGCCTTCTTGTTCACGACGTGGTGATAAAACCCGGATCCTGATGGCTGAATCCGTTGTGATCCTGTCGCCAGACATGCGAAGTCAGCAGGTAATTGAGCGAAGCGATTGGTCTGCGCCATGGAATTTCGGAACAGGCCTTCAGCCACTTGGCATGCTGGTTGAACATGGAATCGACGATATGAATGAAGGCTTCATAGCAGGAAAAGAATCCATGGCGTCCGGTCAGGATATAGCCTTCCAGCCAGCCCTGGCACATATGTTCGCTGAGGACTTCCATCACGCGTCCGCCGCGTACCAGGTGATCGTCACCCGGCCGGATTTCCTGTTCCCATACGCGATTTGTGACGTCAAAAAGAGCACTCCATCGATTGGATGCCGTTTCGTCGGGGGACATGACGCGGAACTTCTGGCTCTGGGCAGGAATTCGTAGAGGCGCCCGGATTTGCAGGGATTCTGAGAAACGGGTTTTCGGGTTAAATTCAGAAGTTGCCGACTGACAACGAATTCACCCGAATCCTGCAATGGCCCGGTTACCGTGTATACCGGCAGGAGATAGACGAGAAGAAGAAGATCCTGGAACTATGGGTTCGGCGCAAGCGCGGCAACCGGAAACTGGAGTGTTCCGGCTGCGGGCGCAAGTTCACTGACGCGTACGATTGTCGGGAACGGGCCGTGCGTGACCTGCCATGGAGCGAGTTCCGGAGCACCGTACATATCGAGGTGTATCGGGTGAAATGCCCGGAATGCGGCGTGAAGGTTGAGAAAGTGCCGCTGCTGCCGAGCAAGGCGCCGTTCAGCAAACGCTTCGAGGATGCGGTGGGACAGGCATGCGAGAGCGCGGCGGCGCGACAGGTGGCGCGTCGGTTCGGCCTGGCCGAGAGCACGGTGCGGGCGATCGATCTGCGGTATCCGGAGCGGTGGGCGGCGGCACGGCGCGAGCCGCCGCTGCGGCAGATGGGAGTCGATGCGATTTATCGGGGGAAAAGCGACAAGTTTCTCACCGTGGTGAGCAATCCGGAAACCGGCGAACCGTTGTGGTTTGGCCAGGAGCGGAAGAAGGAGACGCTCGACGAGTTCTTCCGGACCGAGTTGAGCGCCTGCCGGCGCGGGCGCATCGAGGCGGCCTGCGTGGACATGTGGGAGCCGTTCC
>JASHSD010000211.1 GCA_030036985.1 Bryobacteraceae bacterium | reverse complement strand
AAAGGCGAGAAGCTGCTGGAACTCAAAACGGGCATACCCGGCGGGATGGGTCCACCCATCACATTCATGGTGGACGGCAAGCAGTATGTCGCCTTGCAGGTTGGACAAGGCCAGCCAAACCCGGGACGGGGTGGAGACACTCCGTCCGCGAATCCCGGCGCGTCGGCCCCGCTAAACCCGCGGCTGCTGGTCTATGCATTGGACGGAGCCGCGAAGCTGCCGTAATTGCTTCGGCGCACCGAACTCGTCCGGAACACAGATATTCGAAAAAAAACTGAACAGAATAGCCCCGCGAGGAATTACTCCAATATGGGTTCATTTGCGGCTTTACTGAAGCACAGGATTTTTTTGTCTTTTGCGTTCGCCGGAGCCTGGATGCTCCCGGCGCAACAACCAACCGGTGAGATCCGGCTTCAGGTGAAGGACCCATCCGGGGCCGTTGTGGCGGCATCCGGGACGCTGCGAAATCAGACCAGCGGAGCGATTCAGACCTTTCAGACGAATGCGCAGGGCGCCTACACCCTGGCAAACCTCCCGTTCGGCCGCTACCAGATCGACGTTACGGCGGCGGGCTTCGCACCTCAATCAATCGTGATTGAGGTGCAGTCGGGGACGCCCGTCTCGCGTACTCTCACGCTCGCCCTCGGGACGCAGGCATCCAAACTCGACGTGGTCTCAACGACGCCGCTGGGAGGAACGGATCTCGACAAGGACCAGATCGCTGGTCCCGTGCAGACCGCGACCGCGCAGGATATCCAAAACAGCGGCGCGCTCGAACTGGGCGATTTCATGAACCGGCAACTCAACGGCGTTTATCTCAACGAGATGCAGGGCAACCCATTTCAGCCCGACGTGAATTTCCGCGGCTATACCGCCTCGCCGCTGCTCGGCACTCCGGAAGGTCTCTCGGTATATGTGGACGGCGTGCGGCAGAATCAACCGTTTGGCGATGTGGTGAGCTGGGATCTGATTCCCAAAGACTCCATTTCAGAAATTACGCTGGTGCCCGGCTCGGACCCGCTCTTCGGGCTGAACACGTTGGGCGGCGCAATCTCAATCACCACCAAGAGCGGCCTTACCAACCCCGGTTGGGGCGGAGACGCCCTGTATGGCAGCAGCGGCCGGAAGCAGGTTGAAGGCGAGTGGGGAGGCGGCAAGGCCACAGGCTTCAACTGGTTTCTCTCCGGGCTCGGATTCCACGAGTCGGGTTGGCGCTTCGACTCGCCTTCCGATATCCGTCAGGGGTTCGCGCGGCTGGGCTGGCGCACCGAAAAGACCGACTTCGCGCTCACCATGTCGTATGCCTACAACACGATGATCGGGAACGGTCTACAGGATTACCGCCTGCTGCAGACCGATTATTCCAGTGTCTATTCCATTCCCGACAGCACCGCGAACCGCTCGCCTTCTTTCAATTTCATCGCGCGCCACACCTTCAGCAATGAGTTGACGTTCACCGGTAATGCCTGGTATCGCAATATCCGGACCGAAGAAATTGACGCCAATTTCAATACGGACGAGGTCGGGAACCTGATCTATCAGCCGACCCCGGAGGAACAGGCGGTCCTCAGTGCGGCGGGTTATACCGGTTTCCCGACGAGCGGGGCCGATATTTCGAACACGCCGTTTCCGAAGTGGCCCTGCATCGCGGAAGCATTGCAGTTGGGCGACCCTGACGGCGCCTGCGACGGCGTGAACATCTACTCGAAGGAAGTGCAGAACGATTACGGATTTTCCGGGCAATTCACCTGGATTACATCGCCTAAGATCGGCCATAATCTGTTCGCCGCCGGAGCGCTCTTAGACCGCGGCAGCGTCGACTATACGCAGACCACAGCTTTTGGTTATGTTCTTCCCACCTACTTCGTCGTCAGCGTTCCCGCCTGGCAGGACGGATCGACCATCGGCACGGACGGCACGCCCGTCGATTCGGCGGTCGACCTGCATGGCCTGACTCCCAACTGGAGCCTCTTCTTCACCGATACGCTCACGCTTCCGAAGAAAGTGAATGTGACCGTGTCCGGCCGATACAACCGTTTTACGGTCGATAATCTTGACCGGCTGAGTCCCATTGCCGGCCCCGGCTCGCTCACGGGAGACTATTTGTTTCAGCGCTTCAACCCCGCCGTCGGGATTACCTGGAGCCCCGTATCCAGCGTGAATGCCTACGCCAGATTCTCGCAGGGCAGCCGCGCGCCCACATCCATTGAACTCGGCTGCGCCAGTCCGACCGATCCATGCAGCCTCCCCAATTCGCTGTCGTCGGACCCGCCCCTGCAGCAGGTGGTCACGGATACCTGGGAGGCCGGTCTGCGCGGGAAACCGGAGATTCCGTTCCTCCACAACCTCAATTGGAATGTGGGAGCCTTCCGGGGGGAGAACCACAACGACATCCTCTTCATCGCGGCGCCGGTCATCGGCACCGGTTATTTCCAGAACTTCGCCAAAACGCTGCGCGAGGGCTTCGACGCCGATCTCGATGGCCGCATCGGACCTGTTACCTGGGGACTGGATTGGACCTTTCTGTCGGCCACTTACCAAAGCGTCGAGACCCTGGATGGTTCGGCGAACAACACCAACAATTTCGCCCTGCAGGGGTATCCGGGCCTTCCCGGCGTCATCACCGTCCACCCAGGGAATCGAATTCCACTGATTCCGAAGCAAAGCGGGAAAGCATATCTGCTCTATCAGGCCACAAAGAAACTGGGGTTTTACTTCGACGAGGTGGTGGATTCCAGTTCGTACGCGCGCGGCAACGAGAACAACGCGTATAAGGCCGACGGCGTCTATTACCTGGGTCCGGGCGTCTCACCCGGCTACGCGATTACCAATTTCCGCGCGCACTACGATCTCACTCGGCATCTGCAGCTCGCCGTACAGGTGGATAATATTTTCAACCACGAATACTACACGGCGGCCTGGCTCTCAAATACAATACTGACCGGACAGGGCGCTATCCAGACCCTGCCGTTCCCGGCGTACACCACCGGACCCTACGCGGGGAACGCCCCTGTGCAGAGCGCAACGTTCTTCTCGCCGGGCGCGCCACGAAGAGCCTGGGTCGAACTGCTCGTCCGATTCTGAGGGTTCAGGCAGTGACCCCTCAACTCGAACCGGATGTCTTGAAATCGCGGATCTCACGTTTTCGGGAAGTCGACGCCGAAATCGTCCGCCAGGTGAAGCGCGTAATCGTCGGCCAGGACGAAGTGGTGGAACAGGTCCGGATCGGCCTTTTCGTCGGCGGGCATTGCCTGATTACCGGCCTGCCCGGCACGGCGAAAACGCTGTTGGTGCGAACCATGGCCCAGATCCTCGGGCTGTTGTTCAAGCGCATTCAGTTCACGCCCGACCTGATGCCGACGGATATTACCGGCACCGACATTATCGAGGAAGATCCGGTTTCGGGTCACCGCACGTGGACGTTCGTGCAGGGGCCGATCTTCGCCAACGTGCTGCTGGCGGATGAAATCAACCGCACGCCGCCGAAGACGCAGTCGGCGCTGCTCGAGGCGATGCAGGAGCATTCGTGCACGGTGCGCGGCCATTACTATCGTTTGCCCGAGCCGTTCTTCGTGCTGGCCACGCAGAACCCGATCGAGCTCGAGGGCACGTATCCGCTGCCCGAAGCGCAGCTCGACCGGTTCCTGTTCAACATCATGCTGGATTACCTGACGGCCGAGCAGGAGTTGCAGGTCATCGATCTGACTACGACCACGCACGTGGCTGCGGCGGAGGCGATCACGAATGCGCAGGAGATTCTGGATTTCCAGCAGCTCGTGCGCATGACGCCGATCGCCGAGACGGTTTCGAAATACGCCATCGAGCTGGTGCGCGCGACGCGAACGAAGGATCCGGCTGCGCCCGAGGTGGTGAAGAAGTACGTCAATTATGGCGGCAGCGTGCGCGCGGCGCAGTTCCTGGTGCTGGCGGCGAAGGCCCGCGCGCTAATGAAGGGCCGGTATCACGTCAGCTTCGAAGATATCCGCGAGCTGTATATTCCGATTCTGCGGCACCGTATTCTGCTGAATTTTCATGCGGAATCGGACCGGCTCACGCAGGACGACATTCTGATCCAGGTGCTCCAGCAGAAACCCGCGCCGAGAGAGTAGAGAAACACAGGCTGAAGCGTGGAATCGCGGATCAGCGTGACGGCAACTTGAACACCCACAGCGTCGTGCCGCCCGGTGGGCTGACGATTTCAGGCGTCAGGCCGGACGAGCCGGCTGTCGGGCCGCCGCCGCCCGCGACGACAGCGACATATTGCTCGCCCTGGACGCTATAGGTGACAGGCGACGAATTGGGGCCCGCATTGAGCTGAGTCCGCCAAAGAAGGTTGCCGGTCGCCGCGTCATAGGCGCTGAAGAAGCGGTCCTGCGCCCCGACGAAGAGCAGTCCGCCTGCTGTGGCGAGCAATGAACTCGCCAAGGGCGCGCGCTGGCGGTGAATCCATAACACCTTGCCAGTGGCGAGATTGATCGCCTCGATGCGGCCGAATTTGCCGTCGCTGTCCGGGCGGAGCCGCGTGGCAAAGTGAATATCGTCGCCGCCCGCCGCGATCTCGGCCGCGTTACGTGGGGTCCAACTGTAATCGGCGCAAGTCTCTACCAGCGGCACATACAAAACGTACGTCGCCGGATCGAAAGCCGTGGTCGGCCAGTTTCGTGCGCCGTTGGAATTCGGGCACAGCAGCTTCTTTTTGCCTGGTTCCG
>JASHSD010000210.1 GCA_030036985.1 Bryobacteraceae bacterium | reverse complement strand
CAACGAATATCTGCGATGTGAAATTCTGGAGCCGCACGAGCAGGTTCCCGTCTTGCTGGACGGGCGCACGGTGGGATCTCTCCTTGTCGCCGATCTGCTCCCGTAGGGAATGAGAAACATCATCGTCGGCACCGCCGGTCATATCGACCACGGTAAGACCGCGCTGGTGAAGGCGCTCACCGGGACGGACGCCGACCGCCTCGCCGAAGAGAAGCGGCGCGGCATCACCATCGACCTCGGTTTCGCGCATCTGCAACTCGCGCCGGACATTCGGCTGGGGTTTATCGATGTCCCCGGCCACGAGCGCTTTGTGCGCAATATGCTGGCGGGCGCGGCGGGCATCGATATGGTGCTGTTCGTCGTCGCGGCGAACGAATCGATCAAGCCGCAGACGCGCGAACACTTCGAGATCTGCCGTTTGCTCGGCGTGCAGACGGGCGTGATTGCGCTGACCAAGTGCGATCTGGCCGATCCCGAGCTGCTCGAACTGGCGCGATTGGAGGTCGATGAATTCGTCGCGGGTTCGTTTCTGGAAAACGCGCCGAAGATCGCGGTCAGTTCCATCACCGGCCAAGGCGTCGCCGAACTAAGACATGCGCTCGAAAGCGCGGCGCGACTGGTGCGCGAGAAGGCGGCGTCGGGGTGGTTTCGGCTGCCGATCGACCGGTCGTTCGTGATGAAAGGCTTCGGCGCCGTGGTTACGGGGACTTTGATTTCGGGCGCGCTGCGGCCGGAGGAAGAGGTGGAGGTTTATCCCATCGGGCGGCGGTTGCGCGTGCGCGGTTTGCAGGTTTACGGCGAGCCGACGAAACGCGCGCGAGCGGGAGAACGCACGGCGGTCAATCTGGCGGGCATCGAGGCTTCGGAGATGCATCGCGGCATGGTGCTGAGCGAACCGGGGCGATTCGCGGCTGTTTCGATTCTCGATTGCCGCCTCGATCTGCTGTCGTCGGCGAAGCCTTTGAAGAACCGCGCGCCAGTACATTTTCACGCGGGGGCCGCGGAGATTGAGGCGAAGGTTCAGCATCTCGACGGACGCTCCGTGCTGAAGCCGGGAGAATCCATGTGGTCGCGGATCGTTTTGAAAGAAGCCGCGCTCGTTTTGCCCGGCGACCGGTTTATCATCCGCATGTTCTCGCCGGTGATTACGATAGGCGGCGGGGTGGTGATCGATATCAGCGCGCATCCGTATGTTCCCGGTCGGCTGGCTGCGATGGGCCCCGAACAGCTTGTGATTGAGGCGCCATGGGGAGTTTCGCGGGAACAGTTCATCGCGTGGACCGGGTTGCGCGACATACCGGCGATGCCGGGAGTTGAGGCGGCGGGGAACCGGCTGATCGCCCACACGCGCGTTGAGGATCTCAAACAACAGGTCACCGCCGCATGCAAGGCGTTCCATCGTGAGCATTCGCTGCTGCCGGGCATGCCGAAGCAGGAGTTGAAATCCGTAGTGATGGCCGATGCGGCGCCGGAGGTTTTCGAGCACGTGGTCGCGGCGGCGGCGGAACTCACGCAGGATGGCGAAGTGGTGCGGCTGAAGACGCATCGCGTGGTGCTGAAGCAGGATGAAGAGCAGGCGCGCGCCGCAATCGTGGCGGCGTTCGGCAACGCGGGGCTGGCCGCACCTGGCGTGCATGAGGTGCTGAAGACCTCGGGCGTTGAAGCTGCCCGCGCGCGATCGATTCTGCAGATTCTCCTGCGCGAAGGCAGGCTCGCCCGGATCTCGGACGAACTGGTGGTGGATGCGGCGGCGCTCGGGCGGCTGCGCGGGGATCTCGCGGGGAAACGCGGGCAGCGGTTCAGCGTCCCGATTTTCAAAGAATGGACCGGAATTTCGCGAAAATACGCCATTCCGCTGCTGGAATATCTGGACCGGGAGCACGTGACGAAGCGCGACGGCGATGAGAGAATTGTGATCGGATAGATTCCTGAACCGGACGGATCTGCAGGCGCTCTCGAGAGTCAGGCTGCGGGAAGCGCGCGCCCTGCTGAAGCTGGGCTTGTATGACGGGGCTTATTATCTGGCGGGCTATTCGGTCGAGTGCGCGCTGAAGGCGTGTATCGCGAAGCGGACGCAACGGCACGATTTCCCGGACAGACTGGTCGTGCAGGGCCTCTTTACCCATGCGCCGCAGCAGCTGGTGGTGAAGGCGAGATTGGAAAAAGAACTGAGCGCCCACACCCGGGCTGACTCTCTGTTTGAAACCAATTGGGAAACCGTGCTCGACTGGGACGCGGAGAGCCGGTACAATATGCATAGTCGGGCTGAGGCCGAATCGCTCATCCGGGCGATTGCACAGAGGCATCACGGCGTAATGACATGGCTCAGGCGTTACTCGTAAATATCGACATTGCGCTGGGCCGCGAGGTCGTCGACGCCCTCGATTCGGCCGGATTCAAAGTAAATGTCGCCCTCTGGGGCGCGCTCAGCCCCTACGAAGACTGGCGACTTTTGCTCGCTTCGCGCAGGTTGGAAAAGGAAGGCGACCGCATGCGGCGCTACCTGGCAGCCAACGCCGTCATACACGCGGCCGGTATCAGCGTCGAACGAGCGCCAACCAAGATGATCTTCGATATGAAGGATCCCTTCATCAAGGAACTGCGCCGGCTCTACGCAAAATCGGGGGATGTGGAGGGGATGCGGTTGGCAGGGCCCTTCGGCGCCCGCTACCTGAACGACTCTTACGTCTACCGGATCACCTGAAGGCTTCCTACTCCAGTTCCAGACCCGATTCCTTCAGCGCGCGCCATCCACCATCGAGCGAA
>JASHSD010000209.1 GCA_030036985.1 Bryobacteraceae bacterium | reverse complement strand
CTGGATGTTTTTGTGTTTTGGTACATTCATAGTCGCTTGTGGGTTCACTCATGCAATGGAAATCTGGACCCTGTGGCACGCCGACTACTGGCTTTCTGGAGCGGTCAAGGCAATCACGGCCGCAGCGTCGGTGGCTACCGCTGTACTTCTCGTTAGGCTGGTACCGCGAGCTCTCGCACTTCCAAGTCCAGAAGCGTTGAGGGTTGAAGTCAGCAGCCGAAGGCGTGCGGAGGTAAGGTTCCGAGGTCTACTGGAAGCCGCGCCGGACGCCATAATCGTCACGGATCCGGAAGGCAAGATCATATTAGTGAATGCGCAAACCGAGAAAATGTTCGGATACAGCCGCGAGGAGTTGCTGCAATTGAGCACGGAGGATCTGGTTCCTGCTGCCATGCGCGCTGGGCACAAGCACCTTCGCGGCGGCTATCTGGCTCATCCGTTGACGCGACCGATGGGCATGGGACGTGAACTCAAGGCACAAAATAAGGATGGTACGCTCTTACCCGTTGAAATTAGCCTTAGCCCCAATTGGACTGATGAAGGCATGCGGGTGATTGCCATTGTGCGCGACATTGCGGAACGCAAAGAGGCTGAAGACCGCTTTCGCGCCGTCCGCGAAGAGCACGCCACCGAATTGGCAGCTAAGAATACCGAACTAGAAGCGCGCAATCGTGAGGTGGAAAAAGCCAATCGCCTGAAAAGCGAGTTTCTCGCCAGCATGAGCCATGAACTGCGAACGCCGCTGCACACAATTATTGGGTTCACCGAGCTGCTGATGGAAGAGCTGGAAGGCCCGATGAACGCAAAACAAAAGCGGTTTCTGGATCACATCCTGCAGGATTCCCGGCACCTGCTGGAGCTCATCAATGGGGTGCTGGATTTGAGCAAGATCGAAGCCGGGAAAGTCGAGCTGCGCCTCGAGACGCTGGATCTCGGTGACGTGATCGAGGACGCGCTGGCATCCATTCGCCCTCACTGCGCGGCCAAATCGATTCGCATCGAAACAAGCGTGCCCCCGTCTCTCCTGGTCCACGGCGATCGGGTGCGCACAAGACAGGTTCTCTACAATCTTCTGAGCAATGCGGTAAAGTTCACGCCGGACGGCGGGCGCATCGGCGTGGAGGCGGGCCAGGCCGACGGCTTCGCCCAGGTTTCCGTGATCGATACCGGAATCGGCATTGCGCCGGAAGAACACGAGTCGATCTTCGACAAATTCCATCAGGTGGGATCGACCGGAACGCGCGAAGGAACGGGCCTCGGTCTGCCGATCACGAAAAAGCTCGTGGAAGAGCACGGCGGACGCATCTGGCTCGAGAGCGAACCCGGCAAAGGCAGCCGTTTCACATTCACCATTCCACTAGGACTGATTAATGAAAAGAGTGCTCATAGCGGACGATAAAGAGACCAGCCGTGAGCTGATCCGGACGGTGCTGGAAGGATCCGGCTATGAGGTGAGTGAAGCGAACGACGGACTGGAGGCGGTGAAGTATGCGCGCGAGCTTCACCCGGATCTGGTGATCCTGGATCTGCATATGCCGGGCCTCGACGGCTTCGGCGTTCTCGCCGAACTGCGCCGCGATGCAAGCTTCGCGGGCACGCCGGTTATGGCTTTGACCGCCAGCGCGATGCAGGGCGACCGCGAACGCGCCATGACCGCCGGCTTCGACAGCTACGTCAGCAAACCGATCCCGTTGATGACGCTGCGGCAGGAGGTTCTGCGTCTGCTCTCGTCGCACGATTAGTGCCTGTCACGAATTAAGTGTGCCAACCACTCCCTTGCGGTCGTGGCTCAGAAACCGGTATCGAGCCGCGACCGCGAGGGAGCGTTCTGCGCCGCCTGTGATAGTTAATTCGTGACGAGCTCTTAACCGGCAGAATGGTGGCCCAGGCTTCGGCCTGTGAAATCGGGGCACCCTCTGGCCCGGCGGATTGACAATCCAATGCGACGTAATTTTTTGTACCACTAATCCCTTGAATCTTTGAGCCGCAAAGATTCAAGGGATTAGTGGTACATTGAACCTCCAACCCGCGGACGGTGGGCGTGAGCCCGCGCAAAAATCCGCATCGCGGAGCTTCAAAGACCGAACTCGCGAAGGATCTCGTCGTGGGATATGCCGTCCCCATCGGGCGATTGACGCCTCAGCCTCGGCGTCGCTCCGACGCTGCTGCTCCGTATACGGCTCGTCGTCGGGCGACGCGTTCAAAAGGGACAGCAACACCGGATCGGGTCTCCGGGTCTCCGGTTCTCTAATTCGCCCATCACAATACTTCCCTCGCCAGCAGTCCGAAGCCGCCGGGGCCGTAGCCGAAATCGCGTCCTGCCGCGCTTGCCGCCGCGGCGATGCGGCAGAGAATCGATCGCTGAAAATCCGGGTCGAGCCATTCGCTCCAGCCGTGGTGAGCGCAGATGCCAAAGGCGGCCTCTCGGGTCGTCGCGCCCGATCGCTTCACGGCGCGGACGTGGAACGGGTCCGCCACAATCGGTCCGCTGGAGCAGGCAAGCGCGCGTGCAACCAGCGCTTCGGGATCGCAGGGCAAAATCGGCGCCATGGCGATGGACGTTTCAATCCCGGCCGCCGTCAAAGCCTCCGCGGTTTGCCAGCGTTCCGGAATCGGCGCGCAGTGCGGCTCGAAAATGCGGCGCACTTCGTCGCGATCTGTCGTAATCGAGAAACTGACGCGCAGGCTCGTGCGTTCGGCCAGGATTCGCAGCAGATCCAGATCGCGAACAATCAACGGGCCTCTCGTTTGAATCACAAATACGCGCGGAGGATTGGCCGCAACCGCCTCCAGCACGCCGCGAAAAAGGCCCTCATCGGCTTCGGCCGGCTGGTAAGGATCGGTCAAAGGCGAGCAGTAAATCGCCTGATGCGGGCGAAGCTCACGCTTCAGCAGTTCGGCGGCATTGTGCTTGAAGGTGGTCCGGTGGCCCCAATGCCGCCAATCCTCCGGACGCAGTCCCGCCTGTACGCGCATGGTGGGAACGTAGCAATACGTGCAACCGAAGGTGCAGTTTCGCGCGGGGGTCAGCGAATGAGTGAACCCGGCTTCGGCCAGAAAACCGGAGACCGGACTGAGAATCGAGCGCGACTCGGTCTGGAAAATCTGAAACGGCACGATAACACCGCTTTTACAATAAAGTACGGGGGTGTCCCGATGGAAACGGGCAAGACGATTTTCGAAGAGATCAAGGTCGCGGCGCACGAGTTGGCCGAGATGGTCAAGTCCCTCATCCACGAAGGGAATGTCCGCCGGATCATCATCAAGGACGAACACGGCCATACGTTCGTCGAAATTCCCGTTACCGTGGCGGCGGTGGGCGCCATGTTCGCGCCGATTTTGGCGGCCGTCGCGGCTCTGGCCACGATGGTCGCGAAATTCACGATAGTGGTTGAGAAGACTCGGGAGGCTGAGAACCCTCCGGCTCAGCCGGCAGCCGGATCTCCTGGAGCCGGCTCAGGAATTTAAATACGTGCGCCGTATCGCGGACGCGGAATCGCGCGCCGGTCGGACAGTTCTTGCCCACGCGAACGGTGATGGCGCCGGGTAGTTCGCGGAATGCGCATTCGTCGGTCGAATCGTCGCCGATGTAACACACTGCGATCCTGCCCGGTTCCCTTTCGCGCAGCCGTTCGAGTATCCGCAGGACCGCCGACCCCTTGTCCCACCGCACTCGGGGCAGAATCTCGAAAACCTTCCTGCCGCGCCGGACGAAGAAGCGGTCGTCATCCGGCGGTATGAGCGCGGTGACGATTTCCTCAATCGCGGGTTGGCCCTCGTCGGCCGCATTGCGGTAATGCACACTAGCGGTAAGGCCCTTGTCCTCCACCAGCGCGCCCCGGATCGCGCTCGTTCGCGCCACAAGCTCATTGCAGATCCTGTGCAGCGCCGGCTGCCACTTCGCGGCTTTGGGATGGCGCCAGAGAACGCCGTTGTCGATAATCTCCAGACCGTGATTGCCGGCGATAATCAAGTCCAATCCCACGCGTTCGCGCAGATCCGCCACCGCTCTGCCGCTGACGATCGCAACGGTGATGCGGGGATGCGAGGCGAGCGCCGCGACCACCGTGCGCGTCTGGTCCGGCATGCATGCCTTCGGCGGATCGGACACAATGGGCGCCAGCGTTCCATCGAAATCGAGAGACAGCAGAAAATGCGCGGCGCCCCCGATCTCGCGAGCCACTTCGGGCAGGCGGTCGAGCAGCGGCTCGGTCATCAGGCGCCGCCCGCGGCCCAAATCGCGGGCGTATATTTCTCCTCAGTCTCGGGCTCCGCTGTTTCGGAGGGTTCCATCCTGAGCAGCGTCATCAGGATCTTGCCCGCCCAGCGGTAAATTGTGTTCTCGGCTGTGGCGGTGCGCAGGCGGCGCATGCGTTTGCGCATTTCATCCGGCGGCATTTCGATCGCGCGGCGAATGGCGTCAGCCATTTCGTCTACCGAGAACGGATTCACCAGCAGCGCGTCCGTGAGTTCTTCGGCCGCGCCCGCGAAACGGCTGAGAATCAGCACGCCCTGTTCGTCCGAACGGCTGGCGACGAACTCTTTCGCCACCAGATTCATGCCGTCGTGCAGCGGGCTCACTATACAGAGATTGGCGAGGCGATGCAGCGCCATGAGCTGGGTCTGAGAATATTCGCCTTTGAAGAAATGCACGGGCTTATACTTACCCGCGCGCCATTTTTCGTTGAGGCGGCCGATCTCGCAGTCG
>JASHSD010000208.1 GCA_030036985.1 Bryobacteraceae bacterium | reverse complement strand
CGAGTTGCCGGTATCGGCGATGTAGATATTACCGCTCGCATCCACAGCAATACCCTCGGGCAAATTCAGTTGAGCAGCGGCCGCTGGACCGCCGTCGCCGGAGAAGCCTTGCGTCCCATTGCCCGCAACCGTCGTGATCGTGCCGTTAGTGGAGACTTTCCGGATTCGGCTGTTGAAGGTGTCCGCGATGAAGAGATTTCCGGCAAGGTCTACCACAACGCCGTACGGCTCGTAAAGCGATGCCGCCGTTGCGGGGCCACCATCGCCTGAGAAGCCAAAGCTCCCGTTGCCCGCGACCGTCGTGATGATTCCGTCGGCGGATATCTTTCGGATTCGCGAGTTATTCGCGTCGGCGACGAACAGATTGCCTGAGGTATCCACCGCGACACCTGCGGGGAAGTCCAACAACGCTGAAGTCGCCGGACCACCGTCACCGGCGAAGCCGTACGCCCCGTTGCCCGCAACGGTCGTGATAATGCCGTTGGTCGACACTTTCCGGATTCGGTCGTTGAAGGTGTCCGCAATATAGATATTCCCGGCAACATCCACCGCGACGCCGAGCGGGTAGTACAGCGATGCCGCCGTTGCTGGGCCGCCGTCACCGGAGAAGCCGAAGATCCCGTTGCCCGCGACCGTGGTGATGATTCCGTCAGCCGATACTTTGCGGATTCGGCCGTTGAAGGTGTCCGCGACGTAGAGGTTACCAGCAACATCCACCGCGACGCTCGACGGGTTGCCCAGCGATGCCGCGGTAGCGGGGCCACCGTCGCCAAAGTATCCAAGTTGTCCGTTGCCCGCGACGGTTTCGATAACACCGCTGGTCGAAACCCTCCGTATCACATTGTTCCCGGTATCGGCGATAAAAACATTTCCGGCAGTATCCACGGCTACGCCCTCGGCGAAGTTCAAGGACGCCGACTTCGCCGGCCCTCCATCGCCCGAGAAGGCGGCGTTGCCGTTGCCCGCGACGGTCGTGATTGCGCCGCTTTGGGCGTATGCCGGAAGGTTCCCGGCCAGGCAAAGAAACAGGACAAAGACAGCCTTGTTCTTCATTCGAGATCTCCTCAATTTTGTGCTCCAGCTACTGAAGCGAAATCACTACGCCCGACTGGGTTTGATTACCGTCCACGGTCGCGACCAGTGGAACATCTCCCGTGCCCAAACCCGAAGGGACCGTCAGATTGATCTGGTAAAGGCCCGCCTCGGCCAGTCCGGCGAATGTCGGGATCACCATCTGGCCGTTGATCAGAAGATTCACCGGATAAGTGGTTGCCGCGGCTCCGGAGAAAACCTGTCCCGCCAGCACAGCCGGGTTGGTTGGTCCCAGGCCTACCGCAAAAAGAGACACTCTGTCTCCCGCTCTGGCCGCTACGGTCGCATAGCCAAGCGAATCTCCTGTCGGCCCGATGATGTCGTAGGTCCCCCCGCCATAGGCGCCCGAACCGTCCGATCGGCTGATAATGCCTGTAACATGTTTGCTGTCAAGGAGAAGAAACGACGGCCCAAACTGGGACAAAGTCACCGTGGACGTGGAGGTTCCCGCTGAGGTGGTGAGGACAACCGGCACAGGTCCGATTGTGGTGTCATCCGGCGCCTGCAGGTTGATCTGGGTCGGACTGACAAGCCAGAGATAAGCCGGCTTTCCGTCAATCGTCACGCTTGTGCCGCCGAGCGAGGTTGGAAAATTGCCGTTCCAGGTTGCCGTCGAAGCAGCCAGACTTGTGCCGTAAATAGAAATCCACTCGCCCGGTTGGATCTTTGTCACCGTGCTGTAGATCGGAACCACACCGCCCGATGTGATCGATGGTGCTGTCGCCGAACCCGGTCCGAACACCTCGCGGACTCGGCTTCTCAGATTGTCGGATATGAACAAATCGCCGGCTGTATCTGTCGCAAGACCGTCTGGAAGATTGATCAGCGCCGAGGTTGCGGGTCCGCCGTCACCGGCCGAGTCAAAGATGTTGTAATCAAACTGTCCATCACCCGCGTAGGTCGTGATGATGCCCGCCGGAGACACTACGCGGACACGCAGATTGTTGGTGTCCGAGATGTAGACGTTCCCGGCGCGATCTGTGGCGAGACCTTGTGGAGCGTTCAGCCCTGCCGAAGTCGCCGGCCCGCCATCGCCGGAGAAGCTGCCCGTACAGCTGAGGTTCTGAAATTCGCAAGCTGGCCCGATGCCTGCGAACGTCGTGATGACGCCCGCAGGCGACACCTTGCGGATCCTGTTGTTTTCGTTGTCGGCGATGTACAGGTTCCCCGCGGTATCGAAAGCCAGAGCGGAGGGTCGGTTCAGAGTAGCCGAGGTTGCGGGTCCGCCATCACCCGAAAAGCCTCCACAGTCGGGCGTTGATTCGCTAAGTGTGCATCCGCTGCCTGCGACAGTTGTGATGGTTCCGTTCGACGAAACCTTCCGGACGCGCATATTGCCGAGGTCCGCGATATAAAGATTTCCGGAGCTGTCCACTGCGAGTCCTGTTGGCGCGAACAGCTCCGCAGCCGTCGCCGGACCGCCGTCGCCCGAAAAGCCCCCAAGGCCCTCCGTGGCCCCAAACCCATTGCCCGCGACCGTGGTGATGATCCCGCTGCTTGCCGACACCATGCGGATGCGATTGTTCAGTGTGTCCGCAATGTAGAGGTTTCCGGAAGCGTCTACTGCAACGCCGACCGGATCGATATGGATGTTCAGAGACGCCGCCGTTGCGGGAGCACCATCGCCGGAAAAGCCGGCGTTACCGTTTCCGGCATACGTCGTGATTATGCCGTCGGGCGACACCTTGCGGATCACGTTATTGCCGGTGTCCGCGATGTAGAGATTCCTGTTGCTGTCCATCGCGAGGCCGGAAGGGCCGTCAAGGCCGGCCGAAGTCGCCGGGCCACCATCGCCGGAGTAGCCGTTACCATCCCCGGCGTACGTGGTGATGGTCCCGCTTTGGCCATTTGCCCGAAAACAGATGGCCAGACAGGAAATGAACGTGTATAAGGCAACTCGCTTCAATGAGTCCTCCTGAAATCCGAGCCACTGATTATTTGTAGAGCGCTCGGACGGACGTGAACGCCGATGTGGAGCCTTCGGCGGCGCTGCGTATCCCCAGCCCCATACAGACTTACGTTCGAGTCGTACTCCACCACGCCGCCTCCCGCCATGTTGGTGCTCGGAAGCGTCTGCAGAAATGCCGTGTGATTCAGCGGCGCCATTTATTCCACCCCTTCCACAGCTTGGGACGAATAAAAAAGCGATGCCATCATCGAATCTCCTCAAACCCGATCTCGCCGAGATTTGAACCGCGCTGCATCCTATTGGAGCGAAATCACAACGCCCGAAGGAGTCTGAATGCCGTCCACGGCCGCAACCAGAGGGACATCCCCCGTTCCCAGACCCGCCGGCACCGTCAGATTGATCTGGTAAAGGCCCGCCTCAGACAAGCCGGCGAATGTCGGAATCACCTTCTGGCCGTTGATGAGAAGATTCACCGAATACGTGGTCGGGGCCGCGCCCGAGAAAACCTGTCCGGCCGGCACAACCGGGTTGGTCGGTCCCAGTCCGACCGCATACAGGGAAACGTTGTCTCCCGCTTTGGCCGCCACAGTCGCGTAGCCAAGCGAATCTCCTGTCGGCCCGACGATATCGTAGGTCCCGCCGCCGTAGGCTCCGGAGCCGTCGGGAGTCGTTATGATGCCGGTAACGTGTTTACTGTCGAGGAGAAGAAACGATGGCGCAAACTCGGCCAAGGTCACAGTGGAAGTAAACGTTCCGCCTGTGGTCGTGATGGCGACGGGAACGGACCCGGTCGTAGTATCGTCCGGCGGCTGCAGGTTGATCTGAGTGGGGCTGACAAACCACAGATACGCCGGCTTGCCGTCGATCATAACGCTGGTGCCGCCGAGCGATGTGGGAAAGTTGCCGTTCCAGCTCACTGTCGAACTCGCCAGATTCGTGCCGTAAATCGACACCCACTCACCGGGCTGGATTGTATTCACTGTGCTGTAGACTGGAACGATCCCGCCGGATGTGATGGAAGGGGCGGCTGCGGCCGCTGTCACCTCGCGAATGCGATTGTTTCCGGAGTCGGCGATGAAGAGATTACCAGAACTATCCACTGCGACACCCGTAGGACTACATAATGTAGCCGAAGTGGCAGGCCCCCCGTCACCCGAGAAAGGGCTACAGTAGTCAACCTGGCCTGATCCCGCAACCGTCGTAATAATGCCGCTCACTGACACCTTGCGGATTCGATTGTTGTCTAAATCCGCGATGAAAAGATTCTCGGAAGCGTCCACTGCGACGCCGATGGGTTCAGTGATCTCCGCCGAGGTAGCTGGACCACCGTCACCGGTGAAGCCAAAATTTCCATTGCCTGCAACTGTTGTGATAATTCCGCTGGCGGACACCTTCCTAATGGCGTTATTGGCTCCATCGGCGAAGAAGAGATTCCCGGAAGTGTCGACCGCGACTCCCCCGACGATACTGTTGAAATTCAGCGACGCGGAAGTCGCGGGCCCGCCGTCACCCGAGTAGCCTACATTCCCGTTGCCGGCGACGGTCGTGATAATTCCACTCGCGGATACTTTCCGGATTCGACTGTTCCCGGTGTCCGCAAAGAAGAGATTCCCGGAAGTGTCGACAGCGATTCCGCCCGGGGCTGACAAAGATGCCGAGACCGCGGGTCCACCGTCACCAGAGAAGCCGGGTGTCCCATTACCCGCGACTGTCTGAATGCTCCCGTTCTTTGAAACTTCTAAGATCCGCTGGCCAGAGTAGTCGGTAACGAAGAGATTCCCTGAAGCGTCCGCCGCGACTCCAGCAGCAAAGGCACCGGAGGATAAGACTGTGCTAATAACGCCAGCCGAAACCTCTCGAACCGAGTTGCCACCATAGTCCACGAAGAAAAGGTTTCCGAACCCATCGATGCTAATACCCGGCAAGAAATCACCTGCGAAAGCCAAATACAGCGAAGCCGAAGTCGCGGGTCCACCATCGCCGGATTGCCCTTCCGTTCCGTTGCCCGCGACTGTCGTGATGATCCCATTTTGTCCGTTCGCCTGAACGCAGAAGCCGAGATAGAAGACCAGTGTGCATATACCGACGCTCTTCATTAAGGTGTCCCTCTCGCCTTACTGCACCGCCATCGTCACCGGCGGGCTCGGTTGCCCCGCCACCGTGAGCACCACCGGCACCGCGTTACCCTGTACTCCGCTCGGCACAGCCGCGTTGATCTGATAAAGCCCGGTGAGAGTCGGCACCAGCCCGGCGAAGTCCACGCGCGCGGTCTGGCCGCCGATCGTCAGACTCACCGGATTCGCCGCGTACATCAGAGGCGACAAGGGCGTCTCCTGACCCGCGGTCGCCTCGGGCGTGGTATCTCCCAAGCCTCCGGCGAAAATGACGATCTCATCGCCCGCCTGGGCCGGAGTCGCGGTCTGGGCGATGTTCCCATCCGGTCTGACGATTATCCCCTGTCCCGATCCCGTCGCCGTCGTCGTGAAGATCGCCGGAGTGGCCGCCGCCAGCGTGATGGCCTGGGGCGCCGTGTACGCATTCCCCTGCTGCACGATGACCTGCAATTTCGTGTTGACCGGCAGCCCGTATGGAACGACGGCATTGATCTGCCCCGGCGTGGCGAACATCAGCGGCGCGGGTTCGCCCCCGATCGTAACCAGTGCGCCGGAGAGTTCACTGCTTAGCGGGAACGCGGTGGAGCTGCCGGTTCCGTTGGCGAGATTGGAACCGAAAACAGCCACCAGCGTTCCCGGCGCAAGCGGCGCCGAGAGAGAATAACTGGCGGCGTTCAGGATTCCGCCCGTCGCCATCACCGGCGCTGTGGCCGAATTCTCCAGGCTTCCGGAAACCGAGGTTGTACCTGAGATATTCAATGTCGGATCGTCGGCGGTGACTGTGACGGCAATGACCGAACTGCTCGTGTTGTTCACCTGCCAGGAGTTCGTCCATTGCCCGTTCTTCAGCGAGATGAGCGGGAGCGGCGGGTCGCCGTTCGAAAAGGTGGCGACGACGGTGCCGCTCACGTCCGGGTTACCGCAGTCGTCGACAACCTGAGTGGCCAGCGTGTTCGGCCATGCGGCCGGCACGGTGAACTGAGAGCCGAGAGATGTCACCAGCGGCAGGAGTTTCGTCGGGGTGCAGCTTGCGGTCGTGGCCAGCGGGCGCGCATTCGAACTCTGGCTGGTGACGCCGCCGGTCGCCAGAAGATAGAGAATATTCACTGTCCGCACCGATCCGTCCTGGAAGAGAAATGTGAGGACGCCTTGGCGAATCGCGGGAGTCAGTCCCGTGTCGCTGACACTTACGGTGACGGTGGTGGCCTCTGTTGGCGTGGCGGTCCCGGTCGCCGGCGATACGGTGAACCAGTTGGCGCCATCGGTGGTAAGCGTTCCGGTGGAAAACGTCTCCTGTGCCGCTGTCAGATTCGAGAGAGAGATCGTCTGCGGAGATGCGGCGGCGCCTCCGACTGCTTGCGTAAAGATCAGGCCGGTGGGAAGAACAATGGGGCCGGGGTTGCTTCCGGCGGGCAGCACGTTCAGGATCACGGAAACGAACTGAGGCGAATCGTCCGCTGCTGTCGAAGACACTTGGATTTGCCCGCTGTACTGCCCCGGAGTCAGACTGGCCGGATTCACGGAGACGATTACCAGCGGAACCGTGAGGGAACCGGCGTCCGTGCTGCCGGAGGTTGGAGTCACGGACAACCATCCGTTGCCGCCTGAGAGGGTCTTAGTCGATACCGACCAATCCATGACGCCCGTGCCGCTGTTAAGGATGCCGAAGGTCTGCGCCGGCACGATTCCGCCGTTGGCGACGGCGGTGAAGGTAAGACCGGTTTGCGACAGGAGGATGGTTTGCTGCGCCGCGGTGACGGTTGTGGTTACAGGAATGGTTTGGGTGGCGGAGCCGCTGGTCAGCACGACCTGGCCGGTATATGTGCCGACCGCGAGGGAACTCGGATCCACGTTGACGGCGAGCATGTCGGGCGTCGACGGCGTTGCGCCCGCCCCGTCCTGCGTCACCGACAGCCAGTTGTTGCCGCCAGAATTGGCGGACGCGGTGGCCAGGTAAACCAGCGTCCCGCCTCCGGAGTTTCCGACCGGTATCCTCTGTGTCTGCGTCTGTTGAGACCCCTGGACAAAGGAGTAATTGAGGCCGGTTGTCGGCACGGACAACGACGGCGATCCGGCGGAGACCACCGTAAGTGAAACGGTGAACAGTTGCGAAGAGGGATTCGCCGCGGGCGCATTAACGGTTACCGTTCCCTCGTAAGTGCCCGGCTGCAGGGACGACGGATTGACGGTCACAATTACACTTCCCGGCGCGGCGCCCGACGTGGGACTGACCGACAGCCAGCTTCCGGTTGACGACGCAGTGGCGGTGTAGCTGAGCGAACTCGCTCCGGTGAATACCGAGACCGTGATGGGGGCGGGAAGCGCGCTTTGCTGTCTCCACTGCACCGCCGTGTAAGTCGGGTTCAGCAGAAGAAGAGAGGACGTTCCGCCCTGGTTGATTGTCGCCGTCTGCCCGCCGATCGAAATAGTACCGGTCTGGGTTGCGGAACCGGTGTTGGCGGTGGCGGAAAATTGCACAATTCCGGGACCCGTGCCGGTCGAGCCGGATGTGACGGTCAGAAAAGACGCCGCGGAAGTGGCAATCCATGGGCAGCCGGGCGTGGTGAGAACGCCGATGCTTCCCGCGCCTCCCGCAGTCGCGATCACTTGCGTCGCGGGAGCCAGAGTGTAAAAGCAGTTCGGCTGGGTCGTTACGGTGGTAGTTATGGTTGCGGGCCCGGCGCCGGTCTGAGCATTCCACACATAAAGTTCGACCTGATCGCCGTTATTGAGTTTCCAGCCGTTCGCACCCCAAGAGCCGGAAAATCCTCCTAATACGATCTGCGAATCCGTCCATGAGTTCACGACGAGCGTCAACAGATCATTCTCTGCGGTGCCTTGGAACGTGCCAACAAAGCCGGCCGAAAATAACGTTCCATCAACAAGCTTGATGGAACTGGAGTCGCCGGTGTAAGGAGACTGTGTGCCAAATCTACTGCCGTTGACCACAATAGTCTGGGTTTCCTGATTCGAGATCTGGCTTACGGATGTTATCTGAGGGCCGCCGGTGTTAGCTGAAAGAACCTGAACCTGAATCGCTGTTGCAGGCACGTACTGGGGCTGGTTACCGCTTGGGAAGAGATAGTTCACCAGAACCGTCCCATCGGAGTTGGCGTTATTTATGGTTGATGCGGTCCAATCGGCAATAGCATATCCGGTGTTCCAATTGAGAGATCCGACCTGCCAGTTGGTGCAGGACATCACCTCCGCAGCGGTATACTCGGCGCGAAATGCCGTCACAATGTAATAGGTTCCCGCCGCCGTAGGAGCTGTTAGATTCAAAGTAATTGTTCGCTGTAGATTACTGGTAGGCGAACCGAAGCCTCCGAGATCGGTGAAGCTTGAGGCGGGTTGCCCCCAAGTCGGTGTCACCCCCATCGCCATCACGTCGTTCGACGGCCACGATGAGTTAACCGACACGATAAAGCTGCCGGTAATCGCGCCGCCAGGCGCGACCATAATCGTGGCGTTGCCAGGGCTCACGCTCTGTCCGTTTATGGTTCCGCTAATGAGGAGAAGCGAGGAGGTGGCCCCCGGGTCCGTCGTCGGTCCAAAAACAGCAAACGTCTGCGTGATCGAAGGCGCAGCGGCGTAATTGGCGTCACCGGCTTGGCTCGCCGTGATCGAGCACGTGCCCACGGCAACCAAGGTCACGGCCGCTCCCGAAATAGTACAAACAGATGTTGTGTTAGAAGCAAACGTAACGCTGAGGCCGGAGCTGGCCGTTGCGCTGAGTGTGAATGGAGCGCCGCCCAATATCTGATTGCCAGGATAGGCGAAGGTAATCGTTTGAGGGATCGAAGCTGCGGAGGACGGACAGGCGCCAAAGCATTGCGCCGACAGATTATAGTTGCCTGTATTTGTATCGCTACAGTCACCCACCAGCACGGTGTAAATTCCCGCCGAAGGAAGCGTGCCGCTATTCAGTTGTACGGTCGAACCATCGCAGCCGTAGGGATTGGCGGAGCCAACCAACCCCCCAGACGGGTTATATAGACGGATTTTCGGGCTGAGATTACCGCTTGTGGCGACTAATGTGAAATCGAACGCGTCGCCCGCGGCCGCGGTGAAGGCATAGCTATCGCTTTGGGTCGCCGAACCGACCGTGCCGCTTTGTATCTGACCGCCAACCAAAAGAGTAACAGCGCCGCTCGGGTTGTTCGTCCGCTGCGAGTAGATTTGATAGCTGCCGCTGTTCGTGTCGCTGCAATCACCAACGAGCACGGTATATGTTCCCGTCGCCGCAAGCATCACCGTGTTAAGCTCGACAGTAGACCCATCGCAGCCGTAGGGGTTTGCCGAGTCAACGAGAGCCCCGGACGGATTGTATACCCGAATTTTAGGGCTCAGGTTACCGCTGGCAGCCAGTGTGAAGTCGACAACGTCGTTAGCGTTCGCATTAAAGGTATACGAGTTGCTCTGAGCGGGAGTGATGGCCCCGGTCTGAGGCTGTCCACCGAAGGGGAAAGCGACAGCACCGGTTGGAGCGTTCGTTCGCTGCACGTATATTAAGTAATTGCCTGTATTCGTGTCGCTGCAGTCACTGATGATAACGGTGTAGATGCCGCTCGTCGGAGCAGTGACGGTATTGAGTTCCACAGTAGATCCGTCGCAACCATACGGGTTAGCAGAATTTATCAGCGATCCATCCGAGTTATAAAGCTGGATTTTCGGACTGAGGCTACCGCTGGTCGCGATCAAGGTGAAATCGAAAACATCGTTGGCGTTTGCGCTGAAAGTGTAACTGTTCGTCTGCGCCGCCGAACTGATTGTGCCGGTCGTCACCTGCCCGAATGGGAGTGTGGACGCCGACATACGTGGAACTGCGCTAAGAAGACATCCGATAAGGGCCAGCTTCAATCTCATACTATTCATCGCGTTCGTCCTCCGAACCAAAGCTCAGGCACGAAAAGTGTGGGCTTTCAGGTGCCTGTTGGTGCAACAACGATTTCAAGCTCTGCATCCGAATCGATCTCTTCATCCCCGGTGTCCGAACCTCAGTGAGAGCGTTCATCTCCCAGTGGTTCCGGAGCTGATGCCCCCCGCTCATTGCCGTGACGGCGCTACGGATGCCGGGGCGGGTGTCCGCGCGGCAGTTATCGGGGCGGCGCCGAATCTCGCGATGTCGAGATGCATGTCTCCGTCGATGAAGGCTGTAATTTGCGTTCCTTTAGGAACTGTGCTGTCTCCGCCTTTCATAAGCAGGAGAAAGGGCGCGGCCGCCATCGGCACCACGGAAACCATCAACGCAGTCATCCCCTTCGCATGCGAGTCTCCTTTGGCGTCGTTGACCGCGCGGAGAGCCGCCTTCTCATCGTCTGCCAGCGGCACGGAGTTGACCGTAAAGCTCAGCTTTCCCGCTCGTCCCATCCTTTTTCTTTTCTCCGCCTCCATAATCACTCCAGTCGCAAGCGTGCCCCGGCGCAGCACCGTCACGCCGCCCACGTCGATGTCGTCAACGACTTCGAACGATATCTCTTGGCCGGCTCTGGCGTCAGCGGAACTCAATGCCCTGATCAACTGCAATTTAACGGGTGTTCCGTCCTGCAGCACATAGTCGCTGATCGCGGAGACAGCAGGTTCGGATTGCGCCGTCTTCGCCTCCGGACCGGCGGCAGCCGACGGAATCGGGGCCTGCTGCGCGACCAGGTGGAAGGAGACCAGAAAGACATAGATCCCAGGAAATAAATTTCGCGTCATCAGATTAAGCTCCTCGGGACAGGAAGCCGAATCGGGTTGAACGCCGATGCGGGCTGCCGTCCGCGCTATTTCTTGTCGAACCCCGATGTGAACGCCGCGCTCGCAAGCTTGCGCAACTCCGGCGACTCGGCCATCCTGCTCGCCGACTGCGCGGCCATGTCCTTTACCGAATCGTTCACGACAAGTTTCACGTTCTTGCCGTGAGTGAAGGCGTTACCCTGGTGATGCTTCGCCGAACCCTGGACCGTTTCGACCCAGACTGTCTTGCCCGATCTGTCCTTAACGGTCCACTCCACCAGAACAACCAGTTCACGATTGGAAAAAGCTCCAAGCTTCTGGGTCGCTGAGACGTCCACAAAGCGGGGCATCAGAACCACTTGTGCGTCCCCCGGCTCCGACGCGTCCTGCACGTGGGTCAGAGTTGGGAAGACGGTTTTCAGCGCGGGTTCGAGATCGGTACAGGCTGCCTTTCCAACCGGAAATGTTTCCTGGTTGATGCCCCAGGTACCTTTCTTCGTTTTGGTAGCGCAGAACTCCGGGGTGAGAACCAGTGCTGCACTGAGCGATAATGTCGGTTCCGCGGCGGGTGGACTTTGGCCGTCGGCTGTAACGCAGACTACTGGCAGAACCAGTGAAAACAACAGCGTCAGGCCGGGAACGGAGATAAGAATCTGCGACATAGAAGTT
>JASHSD010000207.1 GCA_030036985.1 Bryobacteraceae bacterium | reverse complement strand
CGGCTCGCGCAGCGAACCTTCGTTCACTGTGAATTCTGTCGCTTGCTCTGGGCCCGTCGGCGTCACGCCGTCCGTCTCAAAGTACGTATCGTAGCGAACGCCGGCGAAGGTTTGTGCCAGAGAATCGAGCTGCGTGTGCTCGTAGTAAAGGCCCGCGCCTGCCGAGATTTTGGTCGTTCCGCCGCGCCCAGCCGGCGCATAAACCCCCACGATGCGCGGCGAAAACAGCCCGCGACGAACGATTGCGTCCCAGTCGAAGCGCAAGCCCGGTTCAAGAAGCACCGCCTTCCCCACCTGCCAGCGGTCTTCCACATAGGCGCCAAACTCATCGTTGTGCAGCGTAAACGGCGCCGCCTGCGCAAACACGCTCTGCCGGTCGAGCGTCCCATCCTCGCGCACATAATTCACCGGCGCGCGCTGCTGGTCCTGTTTATAGCCAATGTGGTCCAGGTCGAGCCCCGCCTGCAGATTGTGCGTTCCCAGCCACAGGCGCGCGGGCAGATAAAGCGTCGCCGCCCCCTCCACGCGTTGCGAGCGCCCGGTGAGATCTTCGAAATAGCTGCCCTGCGCCAGTTCCGGCGTAATCGTGTAGGGAGCATCGCCGCGCGGCTCGAATCCATCGCGGAACCTCATTACTCCGGCTCCGATATCGACCAGCGCGCCTCCGCGCAGCGTCCACTGATTGCGCGCATACGGCAGCCACGCCAGGATATTGCGGTTGGTCGTGCTCTCTTGCGGCGTCAGCGCGGAGATGCCGTCGTAAGGCGAGTGATGATCGTTGAAGAGCAGGCCGAGGGTGAGAATGTCTGTCGAACTCAGGTTGGCCTGCGCCTTTGCCAGGTTGCTGCCGCGGATCAGCGTGTCGGTGTCGGCATTCGCAGGCAACTCCGATATATAGATGTTGTCGTACTCCAGCTCCACGCCATCCAGGAACCACGCCCGGTCCCGCTCGATCGGACCGGAGAGCGTGAACCGCGGCACGAATTGATCGAAGCGGATTCCGTTCAGATCGCGCCACGAGGGGATGAAGTTGGTCGCGTTGAAGCGGAATTTGTTGTCGCCCATCCCGGTATAAAACGCAACCACGCCTCCGGTCGACCGGCCGAACTCCACGGGATACCGCGTCGTCTCCGTGTCAATCGAGCGCACGGCGTCCGTGCTCACCCGCATGTCCAGCGTGCCTTCGTCCGGGGAACGGATGTCGAACCCATCTAAAGTATCCAGCGTCTCCCACGTCTCCGATCCGGCAACATGAATCTGCTCGGTCGTATCCTGCACCACTCCCGGCGTGAACGGCAGCAGATACCGGATGTCCCGCGACGTCGGATAAGGAATGTTCACAATTTCCGGCGTTTGCATCGCCATCTGGTCCGAGGTCTGCTGCGTATCGATGCCGGTCGTAGATGCGGTGACGTTCACCTGCTCGCGCACGATCTGCTCGTGGGCCAGCACCACCCGCACGCTCGTCTGCTTGGGGTCGATCCCGCTCAAATTTGTCTGGTAGAATCCAGGCTTTTCTGCGCGAATCGCGTAAGGCGCCCCCTGCACGGGTGTAAACGTGCAGCGCCCGGCGTAATCCGTGCTCAGACGCAACGGCGCGCGTCCCGGCGCGAGAACCGTGATCTGGGCGCCGGCGACGGCGACTCCCGTTTCATCGGCCGCCGTCAGCACCACGGGCGCGTGGACGGCCTGCGAATGACCAGGCTCCTGACCAGGTTCCGTTATCGTAACCGGCGCGCCTTTGACCGGGACCCCAATCTCGTCCACCACGGCCACCGTAACCGGCGTGTGCACCGCCTGGCTCTTTCCGCCTGCAATTGTGGCGCAAAACCAGAGAAGCAGTCCTGGGATGGCTTGCCATGCGCGACTCATACGCAGCATGAAGACCGATCGGAGCCGGCTTCTCGCACTCCGCCTCGCCGCCAGTATAGCGCCCCCGTTGTCTTTGATTAAGTTTGGGAGCCAGGTGTCCTGCGATATTGCCGATGAGGTACATTTCAGATCCGGCTAGTGCGGCAGGTAAAAGATGCCCAGTGTGTCAGCTACAATGTAAAGATAATTGACATGCAGGCTGCGATAGTGCTTTCGCAAATAGCACAACTCATAGCTGCTCATGCGTGCGTTCTTGACGGCGTACGAGAATAGGACCATTTCTCTTATGCTTACGGTTTCCGTTGTGATTCCTGTCTATCGCGCCGAGCCAACACTGCTCGATCTGTACAGCCAGCTTTCCGATGCGATGTCAAGGATAACAGCAGCTTTTGAGATCATCTTTGTCGAAGATGGAGGCGGAGACGGTTCTTGGTCGATAATTGAACGCCTGGCACGCACGGACCATCGCGTGCGCGACATCCGAATGAGCCGGAATTACGGTCAGCACAACGCGCTCCTTTGCGGTATTCGAGCGGCAAAGTACGGCATCATCCTTACGATGGACGACGACCTGCAGCATCCGGTCGGTGAGATTGCTCCGATGCTGGCGGCGCTGACGCCTGAGTACGATGTCGTCTACGGGGCTCCGCAAGAGGAACAGCATGGCTTGCTGCGCAATCTCGCTTCGCGCCTGACAAAGATCGCGCTTGCCAATACCATGGGCGCCGAGACCGCTCGCAATGTCAGCGCCTTCCGCGTTTTCCGCACCCGCCTTCGCGAAGGCTTCCAGGAGTATCGCAGTCCTTCTGTGTCAATCGATGTGCTGCTCACGTGGACCACTACACGGTTCACCGCCATTAAGGTTCGTCATGCACTCCGCACCAAAGGCGTATCGGGCTACACTCCAGGTAAACTCATCCGCCACGCGGTCAACCTGATGACTGGCTTCAGCACGCTACCGCTCCAGATCGCCAGCATCGTTGGCTTTACCTTCGTCTTGTTCGGCTTCTCTGTCCTGGCGATTGTCTTAGCCAACTATATGATCCGCGGCGCCACGGTGCCGGGATTCACTTTCCTGGCTTCTGTGATTGCGATATTCTCCGGAGCGCAGCTTTTCGCTCTCGGTATCTTCGGCGAATACCTCGCCCGCATGCATTTCCGCAGCATGGACCGCCCGCCCTACGTGGTCGGAGAGATAGCCGTTTTGCCTGAGGCGGACACAATTGTCACAGAATCTGTGCCGGATTCCATTCAGGAGAATGGAATTGTTTAATTACGTCGAAGAGCGCACCGAGAGTCTAGCGCTGGACTTGACTTACCACTTGACGCCTTGGGACGAATCGGTTTTCCATGGCAATACGGCCGCCATCGCGTCGATCCATGTACGAATAGAAAGAGAAGCGGAAGCCCCATTCGAGGTCTTTCGGGATTGGTGCTATCGTAACCGCACCAAACTGGTTAGCTGCCGGCTGCCTCAGGTTCAGTTGGCGGAATGCGGATTTCTAGAAAAGCAAGGTTTCCGATTCATCGAGTTGAATTATCGCCCTGTTTTGGCCGGGCTCGGCAGTTTCTCTGAGGATCCTGAAATTACCGTCTGTTCGGCGCTCCCTCAAGATGCAGAAGAAATCTCCGGCTTCGCGGCGCAGATATTTACGGCCGGGCGTCTTCATGTTGACCCGCTGGTGGGGCCGGAGATCGGCAATCGCCGCTACGGTGTTTGGGCAGCAAACGCCTTCCATCGCCCGGATCAGCGTGTGCTGAAATGTCTGATGGGCGGCCGCATCGTCGCCTTCATGGTGGTGGAACAGCCGACCCCCGCCAGTCGGTTCTGGTCCTTGGTAGGACTTGCCCCTGGCTTGGCGGGAAAGGGACTCGGGCGGCGTATCTGGAAGGCAGTGCTCGCCTCCCACCACAGCGAGGGCGTGGATGAAGTCTTCACCAGTATCTCATCCCACAATGTCGTCGTACATAATTTGTACGTAGATCTAGGTTTTCGTTTTCCCGCGCCCTCAATCACACTCCACTGGTGTCCATTCGGTTCCCTGCGGTCGTCTGGACCATGATCCATCGTGA
>JASHSD010000206.1 GCA_030036985.1 Bryobacteraceae bacterium | reverse complement strand
TTTCCCTGCGCAATCCGACCGCGCCTGAGAATATGGTGAACCCGCCGACGTAGTCGCTGTTTGTACCCAGGTACTGTCCGCTTATGTACCGCAGGCCGGCGCTGGAAAACAGCGACGTTTTCTCATTTATGCTGAATGTCTTGGTGAGCCAGACTCTGCCGGAATCCCGCGGTGCGTCGGGCATTTCCCAGCCGGCTTCGTTCACTCCTCTACTGCTAACGTATTGGTCATAGCGCGGCAACGTCCAGCCATAGACGGTCAACAAATGAAAGCCGTGACCCAAGTCTCCATCGACATCCACATCCACATTGTTGCCGTCTGCCTTGCCGGCCTGATCGTAGGCGCCGCCTCCCAGCGGAATTGGAATGTTGTATTCGATGATCCGGCGGAAAGCGGCGTCAACCGTCAGTCGGTGATGCAGTGCGGTCCACCTCGGTCCGGCTTCCCAGCTGTAGCTGGTTGAAGGAACCAGATACAACAACGTGCCTGTGGTCGGCTGCGTGGTTACCGGCTGAAAGTTGCTGGCCACATTGGCATAAAGGTCCAGGCCGCCGAACAGGTAGTAGACGGCTCCATAGCGATACGTGTATTTGTGTTGACGCAGATTCGGCGAATCGGGCTGGCGGTTCAGAAATATGCCGTCATTGTAATTGGCAATGCCCTCCACGTATTGCCACTGCTCATAGCGCCCCGCGAGATTGAGCCGCAGGCGTCTGCCGATATTGATCTGATCCTGGAAATACTCCGCGTTGACCTGTTGCGTGTAGTAATCGATTGCGGACAAAGGAAACTGCGTGATGCCTGTGGACGGGTCGACATACCCTGGCGACAGAAAGTCCTCGAGACTTACCGGCGCCTCCGTCATCGAGGCGTTCGTACGATACGTATAATAATACCGGTCCTCGTAGTCGTACCCCATCAGAATGTGGTGCCGCATCTTCCAGAAGTCATAGGTGCCGATCAGGTCATTGCGGTCCTGCATGGGCCGGCGGTGGTGAAAATAATACAGATCGGTGCGGTCCACGTAACTGGTAGCCGGAGTGCTCCCCGGGACGTAGGACAGTGTGTCGGCATCGAGGTACTGGTCATTGTTCCTCGCGTGAAAGAACATATTGCGATATGTGAGCCGATTGGTCAGATTGACGTTGTAGACGATAGTGTTCTCCCATGAATGAAACTTCTCGAAGTTGTCCGGAGGAGTGAACCGGCGGTCAAGAGGAAATCCGGGGAGGTCGAGAACGGCGAGCGGCACGCCGTCATCCATGTCGTAATGATCCTGGCTGAAGCTTTCATTGAAAGAGATTCGCATCCGGTCGTTGATCAGCCACAAAAGGTCGGGGCTGACGTTGGCCCGCTTCGATCCCGCGCCGCGCCAGCATTCGCAATAGGAGTAAGCTCCATCGACGCGATAGAGCAGGCGATCGAGATCGAAAACCTTTCCGGCCGTTCCGATTTGGGCATCCTCCTGGTCCCACCGCCCCGTCCGGAACATGACGTCCGTCGTCCGGGTCGCCTGCGGCTTTTTGCGGATGACGTTGACCATGCCGCCCATGCCGGCGCCTGCGCCTCCATACAGGACAGCATCGGCGCCCTTGTAAACCTGAATTTCCTCGACGTTATTGATCTGTGTAATCGGCCGATTGCCGGTCAGGAGCATGCCGTCGATAAAGAGAAAGTCGGTTCCCGATTGCTGCGTGAACCCGTCCAGCGTGTACCACTCGTAGGCGCCATACTGTAGCGAAACCGTTGCCCCGGATATATTCTGGAGAGCGTCGGCAACGCTGTTCAGGCTCTGTTCCTGAATCATCCGCTGCGTCACGACGCTGACCATTGCCGGAACGTCCTTATCCGGTATCGGCATCAGCGACGCGGTCCCGTTTTCTGACGCGCTTTGCGCCAAGTCGGTCACGTCCACTGATGTGGTAACGACAGCCGGTCCGATGATTTCATCTATAGTTGTAGAATTTCCGGCGAGCACCACGTCCCGGATGATTTTCTGGTAACCCTGCTTGTCGAACGTCAGTTCGTAAGGTCCCGATTTCAATCCGTCGAATTTGTACTGGCCCATGGCGTCGGTGACGGCGGTTTGCGTCGAGCCGGTCGGCGAAGTCATCGCGATATTAACGCCCGGAACGACGCCGCCGGTGTCGCTCACCGTACCCGAGATCGTCAATTGCTGGGCCAACAGCGGAGACATGGTTGCGAGAAGCCCTGAAATAAGAATTGACTTGGCCAAACCGTAACGAGCCGTACAAAGGTTCATGAGAAACGAGCTTAGCCGACTTTGAGGACGCTTCGACGAATTGTGGAGTCAGGTAATGGTACATGACATTGATTTGACAGCCGAAATCAATGTCATTTACGTGTCACCGACGCCATTTGACGGTCAAATGACGGCGCCTGACGGCTTGCGAAGGGGAGAATCGACAGTTGACCCTTCGGATTCAGACACTGGCGGATCTCCTCTTCTCGATAGCGGCTACGGGCACGCTCACGTCGTCCATCTATTTGGCTCTCGTCTGTGTTGCGGTTCGGCGATTTCGCGGAACCCGAACGCCGGTCCCCGGCGAAACCCCGCCGATCAGCGTTCTGAAGCCACTGCATGGCCTCGAAGCCGGTCTCAGAGAGAACCTGACCGCGTTTTTTGAGCAGGACTATCCGAATTTCGAGCTGCTGTTCTGCGCGCGAACGCCGCTCGATCCCGCGCTTGATCTCGTCCGCGAACTGACCGCCCGATACCCGGCTGTGAGCGTGAAGGTGACTGCTTCAGGCGAACCGCAGTGGCCCAATGCGAGATCGTTTTCTCTCAGCCGCATGATTCCGCAGGCGGCACACGATCTTCTTGTGATTACCGACAGCGACGTTTGCGTGCCTCGGGATTTTCTGCGCAACGTGCATGGCCCGGTGTCGTCCGGCCGAGCCGCGCTGGTAACCTGTTTGTACAGAGGTCAGCCGAGGGGCGGCGTGTGGTCGAGCGTGGAGGCGCTCGGGATGTCCGTCGATCTCATGTCGGGCGTACTCGTTGCCGACATGCTGGAGGGCATGCGCTTCGCTCTCGGGCCGGCTACGGTCACGCGCAGGACCGTTGTCGAGGGCATCGGCGGTATGAAGTCGGTCGCCGATTATTTCGCGGACGATTTCAAATTAGGCAGTCTTGTTGCGGGTTCCGGAGGGACGGTCGAACTCTCCGGTCAGGTGGTGGACCACGCGGTTCCACCTTATTCTTTTACGCAGTCCTTTCGGCACCAACTGCTGTGGATGCGCAGCAGCCGCTTCTCACGCCCTCTGGGACACATCGGAGCCGGACTGACCTTCGCAGTGCCTTGGGGGCTGCTCGGGCTTGTATGGAGTGTCCAGGCCCGATGCCTCCGCCTGGGTCTCGTTTGGCTGCTGGTGACCGCCCTGAATCGCGTCGCCCTGTCTGTCATCGCCGGATGGTGCGCGGTTCGCGATCCGTTTGCTTTGCGCTGTTGCTGGATGAATCCGCTGCGTGATATTCTCGCGTTTGCGGTCTGGGCAATGAGCTTTTTGGGGAGAACGGTACATTTTCGCGGCGCGAAATATCGTTTCATTGAAGACGGCCACTTAGCTCCGATTTCGCCGCCTGCGCGGCCATAAGCATTAATCATAAGTCGTCTTATGCTGCCAAATGTACGCCCGGCGTTAGCGGTCCTGATCCCGGTTCTGGCGATCCTGTATTCCGCCGTTCCGGCCCGGACCCTCACCCAGCCGGCCGCCGGCTACGTCGATCCGGGCGTCTGCACCACCTGCCATACCCGGCAAGCCGAGGCGTACCGCAAGACCGGTATGGGCCGGTCGTTCTACCGGCCCGCTCCATCGAACCAGATCGAGGACTATACTCGTGGCCTTCCCTACTACCACAAGCCGTCCGCGACTTACTACGGGATGACCGTTCGCGACGGCCGCTATTACCAGAGCCAGTATCAGATTGGGTTCGACGGGAAGCAGACGAACTTCGTCGAAAAGGAGATCGACTACATTGTCGGATCGGGCAACCACTCGCGGACGTATCTCTCGCGTACGCCGCGCAATGTCTTAGTCGAGCTGCCGCTGGCGTGGTACGCGGAAAAGGGTGGATATTGGGCGATGAGCCCCGGTTACGACCGGCCCGACCAGGAAGGCTTCGCTCGGCACATCGAGTACAACTGCATGTTCTGCCACAACGCTTACCCGAACATGCCCGTTGGGACGAAAGTATCCGGTGGGGACGTTGTATTTCCGAAGGAGTTACCCGAAGGCATCGATTGCCAGCGATGTCACGGGCCGGGCCTCGCCCACGTTCAGGCGGCCCGTTCCCAGCGGGGAGCGGATATCAGAGCCGCCATTGTCAACCCGGCGCGTTTGACGCCCGAGCGCGAGATTGAAGTCTGTCTGCAATGCCATTTGGAAACCACCAACTCCCCATTGCCGAACTCCCTGATTCGATATGACCGCGAACCCTTCTCATACCGTCCGGGCGAACCCTTGGCCAGCTTCAGGCTGGAATTCGATCGTGCGCCCCAGGGCCGAGAAGGCTCCGGCCACACGGACGATTTCGAGATCAACAGCTCAGCCTGGCGGCTGGAGAAGTCCGCCTGCCGGCTCGAGAGCGGGGCGATGCTCTCCTGCACGACATGCCACGATCCGCACGATGTCCGGCACGGCGCGGAAGCCGAACAGCATTACAACGCCGTGTGTCGCG
>JASHSD010000205.1 GCA_030036985.1 Bryobacteraceae bacterium | reverse complement strand
CATTGCGTTCGCGATGAATGCGGCGGCGGCGTTGTCGCTGTTTCTGGGCGGCATCGAGTGGCGCCCCGGCGAGCGCGTGGTCACCCTGCGCGATGAGTTTCCGAATCAGGTTTACTTTGCGGCGTCGCTGGCGGAACGCGGGGTGGAACTGGTTGAAGCGGATGCGATCGATGCCCTGCCCGAGCGCACGCGCGCCGTGCTGGTGAGCACGGTGAATTACAGGAGCGGATATCGGCCGGATCTGGCGCGCGTGTCGAACCTGGCGCATGATGCGGGCGCGCTGCTTTATGTGGACGGCACACAGAGCGTGGGCGCGCTTCGATTCGATGTGGCCGCGATACGGCCCGATATGCTCGCGGTTGATGGATACAAGTGGCTGCTGTGCCCGAACGGGGCGACGTTCTTCTATGTTGCGCCGGAACTGCGGACGAAGCTGCGGCCTTCGGTGATTGGATGGCGCAGCGACCGAGGATGGCGGTCGGTGGACGCGCTGCGGCATGGCGCGCCGCGACTGCCCGAGGGCGCGGAGCGATATGAGGGCGGGATGCTGAATTTTCCGTCGCTGTACGGAATGCGGGAATCGGTGAGGATGATTCTGGAGTTGGGGCCGGAGCGGATTGAGCGGCGCGTGCTGGAATTGGCTGGGATGACGGCCGAGATCCTGCGGAGATCCGGCGCGACGATCATTCATGAGAATACGAATATCGTCGCGGCGGAGTGGGCGGATCGGGATGTCGGCGCGATCGCTCGCGCGTTGCAGGCGGAGCGGATTATTGTGTCGGCGCGGCACGGGAAACTGCGGGTGTCGCCGCATTTCTATAACACGGAAGAGGATCTGGAGAGGTTCGCGAGAGCAACGGAGCGATAGACCGTCCTCCTTGAGGACGGTTTTGCATCCGGCATTATTTCAGCGCTGCGAGTTGCAGGGCAGGGGCCTGAGTCGCGGGTCGAGACGGCGGGTATGGCCGTGTTTTTGCACGAGAGATTTGCAACACGCCGACCCTTTATTTACAGGCTTCCCACGAATGATGCAAAACTTACCCGATTTGGAACGTGGTAGGGTAGGGGAGCGTCGGGCAAGAGACTCTTTTTGGGGCTATCTGGATCGAGGGGGAAAAGGGAAATTGTTTGTTGCATTCCTCGTCTGACCGTCCAGTATTCAGACAGGAGATATAGCCGTCGATGGATTGCTTCTCGGGCGAGGTGTCCCATTGAAGGGGAAGGGGATATAGAGGAAAGTCCTTCGAGCACTCCTCGGCTGTGTGTCCTGTCAGACAGGAACGATAGCTGTCGTTGTATTGCTTCGCGTAGTCACGGTGAAGTTGATGGAAACGTTGATTATCTTCGTATTGCTTAAATGCAGCAAGAGGACCGGTGCCGTAATGCATGTCGAGGTATAAAGCAGCAATGACGCACGCCCAGAATACGCCGCCAGAGAAAAATGTCGCCCGAACTTCAATCCACTTTGCGCGTCCAAAAGCCTTCAGAATAAGGATGACAATCGATGAAATCACAACTAGCGGAATTGCCGCGACCGCGAGGAGTAGAAGAAACCCTAGCGGCACGGACACGGTCTCCAGCAGGGCATGGTCAGCAATCCGAAAAAACGTTCTATCCTTAGCAATCGTCTCAGGGAAGTCGGATATAGTATTCAACGCGCCGATGATGCCAAGGACAGTTGTGCCAAACCCAATCACACTCTTAAACCACGCTTGGCGCGTTAATAAGGAACTCCAAATCTTCAGCAGCCACATGAGCACCTAGCATATCGCAGATCGCCAGCAGCCATTAGTTGTCCCGGCAAGAGCGTTTTCAAAACTTACCTTTTCGCAACGTCGTGCAAAGGACCCTTTGCGGAACGTGCGTCAGTGGAAGTGCAGTTCTGCCGGGACGGGCCGGCGGCGCACCTTGATTTTGCTTTCGTCTCTTCGGGCCTCCGCAAGATCATAGGCCGCCTGCGTCCGCAGCCACGTCTCCGCAGTGCTGCCAAACGCCTTCGCAAGGCGAAGGGCCATTTCCGCGCTGATGGCGGACTTGCCGCTAATGACGTTGTTAAGAGCCCGCCGCGTGACGCCGAGAACGCCGGGCGGCCGCGGTGACAGACAATCCCAACGGCCCAAGGCAAGCGCTCCGAATGCTGCGTCCGGGATGCGGGGGCTTTTTCATCGGCATGGTGACTGTCTCCATTTTCCCTCAGTGGTAATCGATCGGTTCAACGTCAAAAGCGTCGTGGCACGAGAAGCGGCGGGTCTCGGCGCTTGTCGGACAAAAGGACCCTTTGTGGAACGCCGGCGAGAGCGTCAAAGGCGTGTGAACGGCTTCCTGGGCGGAAGCGGAATTTCGACCTCAATGTAGCTGCCGGAGGTCGCCGCATTCACGGCGGCGTTAATTTCAGCGGTGTACAAACGAACCACTGGCCACGGTGAGTTACCGAGAACGACGAGAGCAATCTTCCGGGCCGAAAGATTTTGCTGGTAGCGCATGTTCTTGTCAGCCGTGAGAAGCAAGTCGAAACCGGCATTTTCCGCCGTTGCCAGTAAGTCCCCATTCGTCAGCCGATCCCATCCGCGTTCTTCGGCTGTAGAAACCGAGTGACCTTCAAGGTGACGGACAAGACCGTATGGGGCGCTCTTGTCAAAGAGGATGCGCATCAACCATACCCGCCGCGCCAACCGGAACAGAGGGAGCGGCGGCACTGCGGGCCGCAAATTCCAGCACAATCTGAATCTGCTCGCGGGTCACGCGGTAGTTCTCCATAATTTCTTCAATGCTCGAACCATATTCGAGGTTTTCGAAAATGACGGAGATCGGGAGCCGCGTGTCCTTAAAAACCCACGCGCCGCTCACTCTACCCGGCACGCTTTCCACTGCCGGACATTGAGACCAATCGAGAGTTGCCATGTCGTTACCCTCCTTTTATCGTAGCCTTTTACTATGTTTCATCCGCGGCGTCACGCTCGGAAAGAAACCCACGCCGGATGCCGGTCGGCGCGGGTACAGCAGGATGCGGACGCCCAGCGGCGTCGGTGAACTTGCTCGCGCGCTGCGGGCGGAGCGAATCATTGTGGCGTCGAGACACGGGAAGCCGTGGGTTTCGACGCATTTGCATAATGTCGAAAGAGGATCCGGAGGGATTGCGCAATGCCTGGCGACTCAGACAGCGTAATCTGGGATAGGAGCGGCCTCATGGTTATTCACATTTCGCAGCGAAACGAAGCTCGCCTTACCGAAGAAGCAAGGAGGCTGGGCATCACTGTCGACGAGTTGGTGGAACAGCTCATAAATGAACGCGCCGCCGGGGCAGTCCGCCGCGGATCTCCCGAATTGCCTGTTTGGCATCTCGGGTCGGTGGGCTCGCTTCACAGGCGCGATATCTACGACGATGTCCGTTGAACCCGGAGTTGTTGACGCGAACGTCCTGGTCTATGCGATGGATGCGGACGCCCCGCAACACGCGGCTTCCCGCGCTTTACTCGATGCGGCCCGAGACGAATCCACCACGTTGTACGTCAATTCGCAGATACTCTGCGAGTTCTATTCCGTCGTGACTAACCCGCGACGAGTTTCGACGCCGCGCTCCGCCGCCGACGCGGTGAACGTGATTTCCGGCTTATTGGCTTTTCTCCACGTCCTGCCGATCCCCGCCCGCTCCGTGGAAGGATGGCTGGACCTGCTCCGGCGCCGCCCGGTAATTGGCGGGGCGGTATTCGATCTGCAGATTACGGCTGCCATGTTGGCCAATAATGTTCACCGAATCTACACCTATAACGCGGACGACTTCAGAGCGTTTTCTGAAATCGTGGTCGTCGAACCATAGCTTGGCTTTTGAGGGACACGCGCAAGACGGGTCGCATCCGCGCCGCAGGAATCACGAGTTTCTCGGCTCGATTACGGCGCGGGACGGCTCCCTTTTGCGCTCCGTCGCGGTCGCGGCTCGGTATCGTGATTGAAGTTGCGGCTTGGTATCGTAAACTCGGTATCGAAGCTGTGCCCGCGGATTAACGCGTCAGCCTATTTGAAGCTGATGCGGAGCTTGCCGCCCGGAGTGGCGCAGCTCAGGATCAGATGCTTCGGCTTTTCCTTTTCCAGAGGGAAAAACAACAGGCCCGACTCCGGCTCCGTGATGGTCTTCTCGGCCAGAATTTTCTGCTTCAGGGCATTCAGGGCGGGGTCGCCTTTCGCGTTGTCGTCGATCTTCATTCTGGTGCCTTCGAGAGGGCGGGGCGAATCCACGTTGGCGCGGTTCCCGTAGACCCGCTGGATCACCATCACGCCGGCGCCGGCGATCTCCCCGGCGGCCATCGGTCCCGAGTGGTTGAGCGAGGATTCCGAGCGCAGAATGAAATCGTTTATGTCCACGGCGTAGGGCTTGCCGCCCTTGGGGGCGATGGTGACGTTGAGCACGGTGTAGTCGCCTTCGAAGCCGGTTCCGAACATCTTCACCAAGTCGTCGGGGTCGACGATGGTCGCGGTGATGGCGACGCTGTCGTTCTCTTCATGGCCCTGCGCGGGTTTCTTTTCGCCCGCAAACAGG
>JASHSD010000204.1 GCA_030036985.1 Bryobacteraceae bacterium | reverse complement strand
GCAGCGTTAATCTCGACGGACGAGGCAGCGGCGTTCAGCTCTCCAACGTTTCAGGCGAGGTAGCCATCAGCGGAGAATTCTCCGGCACGCTCGAATTCCGCGCCATTTCGAAACCACTGCATTTCGAATCGTCGCGGACGGAGTTCAGCGCCGCTTCGATTCCAGGCTCCGTCACTCTGGATCTCGGCGATCTTCGTCTCAGCAACGTATCGGGACCGGTCCGTTTCCAGACGGGCGCGCGCGATGTTGAGGCTACCGACGTGACGGAAGCGCTGGATCTGTCCGTAAACCGCGGAGACATCCAGGTTAACGAGGACAGGACGCCTTTGCCCCGGATCAATGCCCTGTCGCACAGCGGCGATGTCACGCTCTCTTTGCCGGCCGGAGCAGCGTTCGATCTGAAAGCGTCGACCGCGCGCGGCGAGGCCGAGAACGGGTTCGGCCCTCCTCTTCAGATACAGTCGAACGGACGCGGAGCGTCGATTCAGGGACGAACCGGCGAGGGGCCGGAGGTCACCCTGACTACGGATCGGGGTACCGTTTCAGTGAAGAAAACGAATTACGCCGGCGCGCGGGATATCGAGGGTTATCAGTCCGGCAGATGAGCCGCCCTGGCCGGGACGGGCTGAAGCCCGGCTCCTGCCGCGCACACCCGCACGCTTCGCGCAGCGACTTCAGCGCAATCCTTGCCCACGTCTTCACCGTCCCAAGCGGGCGCTGGAGACGTCCCGCAATCTCGTTCTGCGACAGCCCTTCCAGAAAGGCCAGTTCGAGGACCCTGCGATGGTTTGTGTCGAGCCGCCGCACCGCGCGCGCAAGTTCCGGAGAGATCGGATCGCCGCCGGGAGAGGCGTCCGGTCCGGCTGCGCGGCTGTCGGCTTTTCGCAGCTCGCACGCGAACTGGCTCGCACGGAAATCGACCGACCGTACGTAATCGAGCACACGGTTGCGGGCTATCGCTCCCACCCAGGCCGCCAAAGATCCCCGATTGTGGTCGAACTGCCCGATTCCGTTCCAGACCCGTATGAAAGTTTCCTGGACGAGATCCTCGGCAGTGGCCGGATTGCGCACCATGCGCAGTGCGATAGCGAACACGGCGCGTCCGAAGCGGTCGTAAAGTTCACCCATCGCGTCGGGATCGCCGTCTCTGAGTCTCCTCATCAGGATTTCGTCGGCGGCTGCGTCGGATTCTGTGAAGCGGCGCGCGGAAAAAGTTGCGCTCGCGGCGGACATCAGACGGACGCCCAGATGCAAGTCTCTGCCCAGTGTCCGGTAGTGAACCGACGCTTATCGGATCGGGCCGGATCGGGGCGCGCTCTGGATTTCCGCCTGGCGCCGGTTGAGGCCGCTCAAAAAGCGCTGCCGTTCGGGTGGGGCGGGATGCTCGGTAAGATCAACCGGGATGTCGTCGACGACGACCGGGCCGGCAGGCACAGATTGCTCCGCCAATGCGGCTGTCAGCGGATTTTCGCGGCGCTCCGCCGATTCCGGATGCGCGCGCAGATAAGTTTCGCAGTCGAACAGGCGGTGCGGGTTTCCCGCCGGAAGCGCAGATGCGGCGAAATGCGCGAGCGGATTGCCGTTCCCGGTGCCCGCTTCCGGGCACTGCGCCAGATAGTAGTCCGGCTGGAACCACGGATGAGGTTTACGGCCCTCCTTCGATCCGTGGACGATGTAATGGGCAAGCGGATCGATCCCGCGGGCCCGTACGAGCGGGTTGCGTTCCAGATAGAAAGCCGCGTCGAACAGCGGATGCGGCTGAGCGTTTTTGCGCACGGCATTCTTTGAACCCGACCCATGCGCAATATAGTGAGCGAGCGGATTCAGCACACCCGGATTGTTCGCCGAATAAAAGGAGGCGTCGAACAACTCATGCGGATTCGCGCCCTGAAACGCGCCGGATATCAGAAAGTGGAGCCTCGGAAAAGCGAGATTCCCGTAGCGCCCGCGGTAGTACGCGGCATCGAACAGCGGCCTGTTCCGAAGAACAGCCGGCGCCGAAGCGAGGGCGTTGATCAGCCGCCGCGGAAAAGATACGCTGCACTTCCTGTGCCGGAGAAAGGCGAGCGGTTTCGGAGGCGTTTTCGCGCCGTCCGCCTTCCGCGGATCGGACTGGCCTGCAAGCGCGCTCTCCAGCAGAGCAAGACGGGCATCGCAGCCGGGCACGCTCAAAAATCGCCTGCGAACTTCCTCCCGCGCGCGCCGCACAAGTTCCCGATCGAGCTCCGTAATCCGCAACAGCTCGGCAAAAACGTCCGGCCTGCACGCCTCCCGCAGCTTCGCGGTACGCGATTCAACTGTGCCTTCGAAGCCTTTCGAGGCGTTCACCGGAGCCACGGCGCAATTCAGCGCAGGGAAGACTGCGCCGAGAAAATACTGGCCCGCGACAAGGCTTTCGTTGAACCTGTCGACCACACCGACGAAGGACGCCTCGCTCATCCGCGTCCACGCGCGTTCCAGATCGGCAGGCGAAGGCTCATCGCTGTCGCCTGCGCAGGCGATCAGATTCACCTGCACATTGCGCACTTCCAG
>JASHSD010000203.1 GCA_030036985.1 Bryobacteraceae bacterium | reverse complement strand
GGTATTCACGTCGGCGATCTTCGCGTTCGCGGTGTCGGCAGACTGCTTTACGTTGGAAAGATCCGACGAAACCTGGTTCACGTTGCCGGCGATTTTCTGGTTCTCCGCCTCAAGCTTCTGGGCCTGCTCATCGGCGTACGACACGGCTTCCTTCTTGGCCTGGCTCGCCGCCTGATTCAGCTGACGCGAACGGATCTCGAGCTCTTCCTTGAGATCGTCCAGGTGCTTCCGCTGCGTGGCGGTCATCACCGTGCTGTTTTCCTTGAGCGTGTCGATCTCGTTCTGCATGATGTCGCGGCTCTTGGCCACATCCGTGCGCAGATCGTGAATCTGATAAATAAGAATGCCGCAGACGGCCAGGCATGCGACAGCCGCGCCCGCGGCGAGGGCCGTCTTCATGCCGGAGTTGCCGCTCGATGGCGGCGGCGGTGCGGGGTATTGATAGGGCGTGCTCATGTGTAAATCTCCTGATACTTGAGTATATAGACAGCGGCCATCGCATTTGCGTTTCAGCCGCCGACTGCCTGAAAGCGGATATTAAGATACGAATGGACCCGATGCAGCCCGTCCTCGAACTTCGCCGGATTGTCCGGGACTATCCGGGGCATCGTGCAGTCGATCACGTCAGCCTGGCTCTCGAACCCGGCGAGTTCTACTCGCTCCTCGGCCCATCCGGTTGTGGAAAAACCACCACCCTGCGCATCGTCGGCGGATTCGAACGGCCCGACGCGGGCGATGTCCTGCTCGCCGGCGCGATCGTCAACGAATTGAAGCCCTGGCAGCGCGACGTGAGCACCGTCTTTCAGAACTACGCGCTGTTCCCCCACTTGAGCGCCCTCGGCAACGTCGAATTCGGCCTGCGCGAGCGTGGCGTGCCCGGTCGCCGCGACCGCGCTCTGCGCGCCCTCGATCTGGTGCGGCTTGCGGATAAACGCGATCGCCGGCCCGCGCAGCTTTCGGGCGGCGAGAAGCAGCGGGTCGCGCTGGCCCGATCGCTGGTGCTCGAACCCAAGCTTCTGCTGCTCGACGAACCCCTGGCCGCGCTCGACCCCGCGCTGCGCAAACAAATGCGCGCCGAACTGAAGGCCATGCAGCGAAAAACCGGCATCACCTTCCTTTTCGTCACGCACGATCAGGAGGAGGCTCTGTCGATGTCGGATAAGGTCGCCGTGATGAACCGCGGCGCCATCGAACAGTTCGGCACGCCGGAGGAGGTTTATCTGCGCCCAGCCACGCGCTTCGTCGCCGGATTCCTCGGGGCCATCAACTGGTTCGGTCAGGCCGGCGTGCGACCCGAATCGACGCGCCTCGCCCGCGAAAAGCCCGAAGGGCTGCCCTGCCGCCGCGCCGCCGTCGAGAGTTCGTTGTTTCTCGGCAACTGCGTGCACGTCAACGCGGCGCTCGACGATGGCGGGCGGGCCATCGCCGAAATTCCGCGCGAGCAGAATCATTTTCGCGAAGGCGAGATCGTCTGGATGCATTGGGACCCGGCCGCCGAACTGCGCTTCGAATGAGGAAAATTTTCCTTCTTCCGGCGCGCTTTTGGATGGCGCTGTTTTTCGCCGCGCCGCTCGCCATCGTCTGTGCTTACAGCTTTCTCACGCGCGGCGATTACGGAGGCGTGGAACTGCCTTGGGTTCTCGAAAACTTCACACGTCTCGCCGATCCTCTCTATCTCGCGATCCTCTGGCGCTCCGTCTGGATCGCCTCGCTGGCGACCGTGTTCTGCGCGCTTCTCGGTTTTCCGCTGGCGCTTTTCATTTCACGCGCGGGCCGAAGAAAGAATCTGTACCTTCAACTCGTCCTGCTGCCGTTCTGGACCAGTTTCCTGATCCGCACTTATGCCTGGATCTTTATCCTGCGGGATACCGGCCTCGTTAACACTGTGCTGATGCGCCTGCACCTGATCGCCGCGCCGCTGCAGCTCTTATATAACGATGGCGCCGTGCTGCTCGGCTTGGTCTACAACTTCCTGCCGTTTTTCGTGCTGCCGATGTACGCCACGCTGGAGCGGCTCGATCCCGCGCTGCTCGAAGCCGCGGCCGACCTCGGCGCGCGTCCATTCGCTACGTTGCGCCGGGTGATTCTGCCGGTCTCCGCGCCTGGCCTGGTGGCGGGGTCGGTACTCGTCTTCATTCCGTGCCTCGGGGCCTATCTCACGCCGGACCTTCTCGGCGGCGGGAAGTCCGTGATGCTGGGCAATCTGGTGCAGAACCAGTTCACCACGGCGCGCGACTGGCCCTTCGGCTCGGCGGCATCGCTGGCGTTGATGCTGGCGAGCGCCTTGCTGCTCGCGGGCCTGATGCGCAGCCGCATCGCGCGGGAGCTGATGTGAAGGGCCGGGCGCTCGGCATCTACGCGGGAATGGCGATCGCCTTTTTGCACGCTCCGCTCGCGATCCTGGTCGCCTTCAGCTTCAACTCCGGCCGATTCACCGTATGGCAGGGCTTTTCGCTGCATTGGTATCGCGCGGCCATGCTGGATCCCCAACTCTCCGAAGGCCTGATCAACAGCGTTGTCATTGCGCTCTTTGCCTCGGTCATCTCGACGGTCATCGGAACCATGGCCGCTTACGGCATCTGGCGGCGCTCCGCCCCCGTGCTCTCCGGGACGCTCTACCTGTCGCTTGTTACGCCCGAGATCGTCACCGGCGTTTCTCTGCTCGCGTTGTTTGAATGGGCGTTCCGTTTTCTGCATCTGCAACTCGGACTGTACACCGTTGTAATCGCGCACGTGGCATTTTCCATCGCTTATGTGACCATCGTGATTTCAGCCCGCCTGCGCGGCTACGACCGCACGCTCGAAGAAGCCGCGATGGACCTCGGCGCAAGCCAGTGGCGCGCCTTCTCGCGCGTGACGCTGCCCGCGATCGCGCCCGCCATCGCCGCCGCGGGATTGCTCGCACTGGTGGTTTCCTTCGACGATTACGTCATTACCAGTCTCGTCGCCGGAGTGGATTCGGAAACCCTGCCGATGGTGATTTACGCGATGGCGCGGCGCGGCGTCAGTCCGGTGGTGAACGCGGTTTCGGCGCTGATTGTGGTGGCGTTCGGCGCGATTGTTCTGATTTCGCAGAGGCTGCAGGCGCGATGACGCGCCGCACGCTCCTCGCCGCCGCTGCCGCGACTGTTTCCTGCGCCCGCGATCGCCGCCCGCGCCTCAACGTTTACAACTGGTCCACCTACATCGATCCCGGCATGCTCACGCGCTTCGAGAGCGAACGCGGCGTGCGCCTGCTTTACGGCACGTATGAAAGCAATGAAGAGATGCTGGCCAAGGTGATCGGCGGCAACTCGGGTTGGGACGTCGTCTTCCCCACGCACAGCCGTCTCGCGCCCATGGCGCGCAACGGATTGCTCGCAAGCCTCGACCACGCGCGCCTGCCGGCGCTGCGAAACCTCGATGCCCGTTTTCGGTCGCCGGCTTGGGACCCCGGCCTGCGCTGGGGCGTTCCCTACATGTGGAACGGCACCGGCATCGTGTACAACGGCGCGCAGACGCCTGCGCCGCAAAGCTGGGCGGGGTTGTGGAACCCCAATCTGCGCGGGCGCATGACCATGCTCGACGATCCCGAGGACGCCATCGGCGCCTGTCTGCTCAAGCTGGGCTACCCGTTCGGTTCCGTCGACGAACGTCAGCTGCAGCAGGCGAAGGCGGCGGCGATCGCGCAGAAGCAACTGCTGCGCGCCTATCTCAACGCGGATGTGCGCGATCAATTGGTCTCGGGCGACGTGATCGAGGCGCAGCTTTGGTCGACCACGGCCGCGCAGGCGATTCAGGGAAACGCGAAACTGGGATTCGCGTACCCGGAGGAAGGATACCCGCTCTACTGCGACTGCGCGGCGATCCTGCGCGAGAGCAAGCGCTACGATCTCGCGCATGAGTTTCTGGAATTCCTGCTGCGGCCGGATGTCGCGGCGGCCAACGCGCGCGTAGCCGAAACCGCCACCGCGAATGGACCCGCGCAATCCATGCTTCCGCGCGATCCCGTGCTCTATCCGCAGGATGCAATCTATCGCCGGGGCATCTGGCCGACGGCCTTGCCCTCCGCCGTGCAACGATACCGGGATCGTTTGTGGACCGAGATCAAATCCGCGTGAGCGGGTCGGTGGTGAAAATCGCAAAATGGGTTCGAATTTTCGAATGACGGAACCCCGACGGAATCCGTGCCATACTGAAAGGGCCCCGATCCAAGAGCCTCGTTGGTTTTCAACGCTCCTCTTTTATCCCGGCAGAACGAGCGGAAGGAACGCGGAATGACTTTCACGCTCTCCGGTTTCACCGAAGGCAACGGGTTAAGGCAGTTCGCATTCCAATGCGTCGGCGGCGGCCAGTCCCCGAGCACGGTAATTGTCCACGCGGACGTGGGCCTCGCCCGCAAACACGATATTCGCCTGCAGGAGTTGCCGCTGATTTGCGTTCGGCTGCTCGAAAGTTTTGGCGGCGACGGGTTGACGGGCGCGGTCACGCTCACTGAAGACCACATGATCGCCGTGCAAATGGCGGCGCGGGACGCGGCCGGGAAAAAAGCGCGCAAGGCGCCACGGCGTCCGCCTGCCGCGATGGGACAAGCCTGGCGGAACACGCATCCGTAACCCGGCCCGATAGCCGTAATCAGCGCAGGAATCGCGCCAGCCGCTTCTTCACCCCGGCCGGATTTTTCAATTCACATTCCCAAATCACCGCGGCGCGCCAGCCCTGAGCTTTGAGAGCAGTCAGGTTGCCCGCGTCACGCAGGCTGTTGCGCGAGATTTTCGCGCTCCAGTATTCGGCATTCCTCTTGGGCGCTCGGGCGCCGCGCGCGCAGCCGTGCCCGTGCCAGAAACATCCGTGCACAAAGATCGCTTTGCGCAGCCGCGGGAAGACGAGGTCCGGTTTACCGGGAAGGTCCTTGCGATGCAGGCGGAAGCGGTATCCCATTCGATGAACCATGCGCCGCACCGCCATCTCCGGCGCCGTGTCGGTGGCCTTCACCGCGCGCATGATGCGGCTGCGCTGCTCGGGGGTTTCGTTCATGCCGCTTCGCAATCGATTTGCGCGCCATCCGCGAGCAGAGGCTCCAGGATGTGAGCCGCGAGAAAACGAACGACCGGAACCACGACGCCATCCCCGGCCAGATGGTACGCCTCGTTGTAATTCTTCGGCAGCTTATAGCTCTCCGGCAATCCCATCAGCCTTGCCGCCTCGCGCGGCGCGAGCAGCCGCGACCGGACCTTTTCGCCCTCGACGACCAGGATGGATTGCCGGCTGGACCCGCCGGCCGGAGTGCGTAAACAGCCTGCGATATCGTCAAAGCGGACTTCGGCGCGCTGCTCGCGATTGCCGGCCGCGTCGGTGCGCGTGCGTTTGTAAAGGCCGCCTACCATACGCCGGCGCGTTCGCCTGGCTTGCTCGACCTTCTCGCGATTGGTCGGACTCATCAGCGTGAGCAGCCGCTGCGTCTGGGCCGGGGAGTGCCATTCAACGCCCTCAGGCATATCTTCGATAACATCCGCGAAACCTGCCCGGCGAGGCAGCGGCGCCGGAAGTTTCCACCAAACCCAAGCCAGCTTCAATTTATTGGGTAGCTCAGTGTATGCGGCGAGCAGATTTGCGGGATGCCATCGGGCGTCGGCGTCTTCGCGTGTAATCGATTCGGCAATCGCCCGTTCTTTCCGCACGGCAACGATAAACAGCCGCGGACGCGACTGGGGAACGAAACTCGCGGCATCGATGATCAGCGCACCCATACGATAGCCTTCGTCGGCGAGCGCCGCGACGATCGCAGAAAAATCCTTGCCGCCACGAGAGGTGAGGGCGCCGCAGACGTTCTCGAGAACAATCAGAGTCGGCGCGCGACGCTCGTCCGCAAGCGCCTTCATCAGGCGCCAGAACAGCCAGAAGGATCCCGAACGTTCGCCCCGCAGGCCTGCGTAATCCCCCGCCAGGGATAAGTCCTGACACGGAAACGAGGCCCAGGCCAAGTCGGCGCGGCCCGGCAGATCCGCCGGAGCCAATGTGCCGACGCTCTGGATTTTCAGTTCTTCGGCGCCCCAGTTTGCGGCATAGCCGGCGCCTTTCTTTGGGTCGATATCGTTCGCCAAAAGGCAACGCCAGCCGTCGCCGAGGCCCGCTCTCGCCATCCCGCCGCCGGCGAAAAACTCATAGAAGGATCGCATGGATACTTCACCAGGTTACACCGGCTTCGCGGCAAGCAACAGGCGACGCGGCTCAAGGCCGGTAGATCACAGGCTGAAGCCTGTGCCACGATTTCGCCCGACCACAAGTGCCCGGAGGAGTCCGGGCACGGCAGACTGAGAGTCTGCGCCACTAAAATTAAAAATGTGTGATCCAGCACATTTATAGATCAAACAATCAACAATAAATAAATATTTCTGTACCTGCGTTCGTCGGAACTGCGCCATTACTATATCCGGACGCCCGATGAGCATCTCGTCCCCATTTATCGCCAGACCGGTCGCCACCACGCTGCTGACGATCGCAGTGACCCTCGCGGGCGGCATTGCCTATACGCAGCTTCCCGTTTCGCCGCTGCCGCAGATTGATTTTCCGACCATCCGGGTACAGGCTTCGTTGCCCGGAGCCAGCCCGGAAATCATGGCGGTATCCGTCGCCACCCCGCTTGAAAAGCAGTTCACGCGCATCGCGGGCGTGACCGAGATGACGTCGAGCAGCTCCATAGGGACGGCGCAGGTGGTGCTGCAGTTCGATCTCAGCCGCGACATCAACGCGGCGGCGCGGGACACGCAGGCGGCGATCAACGCCGCGGCCGGATATCTGCCCTCAAACCTGCCGCAGAACCCGACTTATCGGAAGATCAATCCGGCGGATGCGCCGATCATGCTGATTTCGATGAGTTCCGACGTGGTGCCCCGGCCGCAGCTCTACGATATCGCCTCTTCGATCTTCGCGCAGAAATTGTCGCAGGTACCGGGCGTGGGGCAGGTTTTCGTGGGCGGCAGTTCGCTGCCGGCCGTTCGCGTGGAAGTGAATCCGCAGCCGGTCTCGAACTACAACATCGGGCTGGACCAGATCGGAACATTTCTCCAAGGTGCCAATGCCCTGGAGCCGAAAGGCGAATTCGACAACGGCAAGGTGAGCATGCCGATTCTTGCCACCGATCAGCTGTTTGACGCGAAGAACTATAAGAATCTGGTGGTGGTTTACCGGAACAACGCGCCGATCCGGCTGTCAGACCTGGGCCGCGTGGTGGACGGCAACGAAGATATCCGCAACATGGGTCTGGCGAACGGGGTACCGGCGGTGATGATTCAGGTGGTGCGCCAGCCGAACGCGAACATCATTGATACGGTCGACCGGATCAAGGCGTTGCTGCCGCAGTTCAACGCTTCTCTTCCGGCCGGTGTCCGCCTGAACGTCGACAACGACCGCACCACGACGATCCGCCAGTCGGTTGTCGAGGCGCAGGAAAACATGGTGATCTCGATTCTGCTGGTGATCGTGGTGGTTTTCCTGTTCCTGCGTAACGCGAGGGCGACGCTCATACCGAGCGTGGTGGTTCCGGTTTCGCTGATCGGCACCTTCGGGGCGATGTATCTGCTGGGCTACAACCTCGACAATCTTTCGCTGATGGGACTGACCATCGCCACCGGATTCGTGGTGGACGACGCGATCGTGGTGATCGAAAACATCACGCGGCACATGGAGCTGGGGCTGAAGCCGATGGCGGCGGCGCGCAAGGGCGCGAGCGAAATCGGATTCACGGTGCTTTCGATCAGCGTCTCGCTGGTCGCGGTGTTCATCCCCATTCTGCTGATGAACGGGATCGTGGGCAGGCTGTTCCGCGAGTTCGCGGTGGTGCTGTCGGTGGCGATTTTCGTCTCGATGCTGGTTTCGCTGACCACGACGCCGATGATGTGCTCGCGGCTGCTGAAGCACCACGAAAGTCACGGAAAGCTCTACCTGGTGACAGAGAGATTTTTCGACTGGATCATCTCCACCTATTCCGAGGCGTTGCGGGCGGTGCTGGACCACGCCGCCCTAATGGTGGGGCTGCTGCTGCTCACGCTCGGCACCAGCGTTTATCTGTATATCAAAATTCCCAAGGGATTTTTCCCGCAGCAGGACACGGGAAGGCTTGGCGGCATCATTCTGGGCGAGCAGCATATTTCGTATCAGGCGCTGGTGGAGAAGGCGCGCTGGTTTGAGCAGCAGGCCCGCGCGGACCCATCCGTGGAGACGGTGGACATGGTGGCCGGAACCAGCGGCAGCGGCGC
>JASHSD010000202.1 GCA_030036985.1 Bryobacteraceae bacterium | reverse complement strand
CGCGCCTATCGCGATTCCCGCATCAATCGCATCTTCGAAGGCACGAACGAAATCAATCGCCTCCTTATTACAGGCATGCTGCTCAAGCGCGCGCAGCAGGGCAGGCTGGGTCTCGTGAAAGCGGCCAAGGGGCTGATGGACGAGATCCTCGCCGGTCCATCCGCCGGCGGCAGCCTCGTCGGTAATGCGAAGAAGATCGCGCTGCTGCTGATGTCGCTGGCGTTCGAGAAATTCGGACTCGAGTTGGAGAAGCAGCAGGAAGTGGTCGCGGCCATCGCGAATGTAGTGACGGAACTCTTCGCCATGGAATCGGTCGCACTGCGCTGCGCGAAAACGGGCACGGGCGCCGACATGCGCGACGTGCTTCTTTGCGACGGCATGGCGCGCATCGAAACCTTCGCGCGCCCGGTCCTCGCCGCCTGTTCCGAAGGCGACGCGCTGCGCACCAACATGGCCGTGCTGAGGCGTTTCGCGAAATACGAACCGGTCGATTCGATCGCGCTGCGTCGGCGCATCGCCGAACGCCTGCTGGCGGCGGGCCGGTACAAAGTTTGACGCCACGGATCGTCCTCGCCGTCGGCCTGCCTGGGGCGGGGAAGTCGACCTGGCTCGCCCGACTCGGAGAGCATCCGATATCGAGCGACGCCATTCGCCTGCAACTGGCCGACGACGAAACCGATCAGACCATCCACGGCCCGGTATTTGCCACCATGCGCTATCTCCTGCGCAGGCGCATTCAGTTGCAGCGCCCGCTGACGTACATCGATGCGACGAATCTGACGCGCCGCGACCGCAAGCCGTTCATCAAACTGGCGCGGGAGAACGGATGCGAAATCGAAGCGCTCTACTTCGACATTCCGCTCGAAATCTGCAAAGCCCGCAACAAAGGCCGCGGCCGCGTGGTGCCGGAACATGCGCTCGACCTGATGGCGGCGAAGCTCGTGCCGCCGTCGATCGAGGAAGGCTTCACCCGAGTCGAAGTCGTCGAATACCTTCCCTGAAAATTTCGGGAGCCGTCAGCAGGCTGATGACGATGTATCCGGGATTTTCGAAATCGTAGAAATATCCCGGCTGCACCAGGACGTCATGCTCGCGCAGAAGGCGCAGCTCGGAACCTTCCTCCTGGGCCACGATTGCATACCAGCCCGCTTCGACATCGAGCACCCGCAGACCCGACGCATTCAGAACCGCGAGGTTCTCGCGCAAGCGCCGCATGATTTGCCCCTGCACCGGTCCGCGCAGTTCAAGCAGCGACGGCAGCGCGCATTGGACTGGAGTTCCCGCAGAGAGGTACGTGTCGGCGATGATTTCCAGCCGGGCCAGCGCTTCCGCGACCTGATCGCGCGGACCATTCGCGATGGTCCACGCCAGTTTCATCTGGGGCAAACCAACCGTCTTCGACAGACCGTTCAGGGTGAAGACCAGCGTCGCGTCCAAGTCCTGCAGCGTCGGAACGCTGTCTGATGCGGGATTCAACTGGTAATCGCGAAAGACCTCATCCGAAATGATCGGGAGACCGAACCCGCACAGTTGTTCCAGTTCATGGCTGCGTAGAAAATGCCCGGTCGGATTATTCGGATTCACCAGGACGATGGCGCGCGTACGCTCCCCGATGGCGCGTTCGAGGGTGTGGAAGTCGATAAACCAGCCGTGATCGTAGAACAGGCCGTAGTGGCGTACGTTGACCGATTCGAGGGCGGCAAGGTAATCGAACAGCGGATACGAAGGACGCGGCACAAGCACCTCGTCGCCCGGATCGCAGAGCAGTTTGAACAGCCACGAATACGCTTCGCTGGTGCTGGCCGTCAGGACCACGCGGTCCACCGGCGCGCCGTACTCCCGCGCGATGGTTTCCCGCGCCGAGGGCAATCCGAACGGTTCGGGTTCGTATCGCGCCGCCGCTTCCGAAGCGAGGCACGAAAGGAAACCAGCGGGATACTCAATCCCGGCGTGGGTTGGGTTTGATTCGGTCAGATCCAGAATGGGCGCGCCCGCCTTCTTTTTTTCCGCGAGCAGCTCCGTGAGCGCGTTCGGCCGCAGTTCGCGCGGAAGCCGATGAGAGAACGTCATGGCGCGCAGAAATCCCCGGACGCGATCCGCGAACTCTCCGCCGGCTGCATCTTATATTGATAAATCCAGTTGGTCGCTCCCTCGCGGTCGCGGCTCGGTATCTCCGTTTCTGAGCCGCGACCGCAAGGGAGCGCAAAGGGCGCTGTCTCGCGACGCAATACAGCCGAGGAACTCGTTATTCGTGCGGCGCGGACGCGTCCCGTTTTGCGCGTGTTCCTCAGAAGCGGTATCACCACCCGCTCGAACTCCTCGCCTTCATATTCATCAAGCGCCTGCAACGTCCCCGCCGGATCATGCAGCCGGTACAACTCTCCGCGAACCTCGCCATCCGGCTGAGGACGATACGCCGGGTAATGCCGCACGCGGTAAATCGACCCGCGAACCGTGGTTTTCTCAACTAATGTCGCGTTCTTCCGCAGCAGCCGCGCATAGCGATTATCGAATTCGCTGCGCAGCGTTCCGTAAACAAAGAGGCAATCCGGCACCTTCGCTTATAGTAGAGCCTGATGACCGATCGGACTCTCGAAATCCCGCCGGACGAACTCGCCAAAATCGTCCCGATTCTCGATGCACTCGAAGAAGCCTTTCGCCCGCTTACGCGCGAGCTGCCCCTCGCCTACACCGAATCCGAATGACCATCGAACAAGCCGCAGCCAAGCTGCGCCGGCGCGAAATCTCGGCGGTCGAACTCGCTCAGGAATCGCTGGGCGCCATTCGAAAATTCGAACCCATTTTGAATGCATTCATTACACTTACGGGCGATCTGGCGCTCGACCAGGCCCGCCGCGCCGACGAAGAACTCGCGCGCAGCATCGACCGCGGCCCGCTCCACGGCATCCCCTACGCCCTGAAAGACCTCTTCGAAACCCGCGGCATCCGCACTACCGCCGGATCGAAGATCTTCGCCGACTACGTCCCCGAGCACGATAGCACGGTTTATCGTAAACTCACCGAAGCAGGTGCCGTCCTGATGGGCAAGACGGGCATGCACGAGCTGGCTTACGGGATCACGAACGAGAATCCGCATTATGGTGCGGTTCGCAATCCACGCGATCCGGCGCGCATCTCCGGCGGCTCCAGCGGCGGCTCGGCGGCGGCGGTCGCCTCGGAGACGGTTTTCTTCGCCATGGGCACCGACACCGGCGGTTCCATCCGCATCCCAGCCGCGTTCTGCGGATGCGTCGGATTCAAACCCACCTTCGGACTGGTCAACCGCGCCGGCGTGATTCCGCTTTCGTCGAGCATGGACCATGTGGGGCCAATGACCCGCACCATTCGCGACGCCGAACTGGTGATGCAGGCGATATCGGATTTCAAGCCTGCCCCGGCCCGCCCCCTCGCGGGCTGCCGCATCGGCGTCCCGACGAATTTTTTTATCGAGCGCCTGTCACCCGCCGTGGCTTCGGCCTTCGAAGACGCATTGCACCGCGCCGAAAAACTCTCAGCCGAAATTGTGCCGATTACGGTCCCCGATCCAACCGAAATCAACACCATCGCCAGGATAATCCTTCTGAGCGAGGCCTCGGCTTTCGCCGAACCCCATCTGCACCGTCGCGCCGATTTCGGCGCCGACGTTCTCGCGCTGCTCGACCAGGGCCGCCTGATTTCCGCGACAGATTACGTGAATGCCCAGAGGCTGCGGGGGATTTATCGGACTCAATGGGCCGAGGTGTGGAAAAATGCAGATGTCATTTTCACCCCAACCGTCGCCATTGAAGCTCCGCTTCCGGGGCAGACAAGCGTCGATGGAGAAGACGTGCGCCTGGCCTCCACCCGGCTCGTTCGGCCTTTCAATGCGCTGGGCTGGCCGGCGGTATCGGCTCCCCTATTCAGCAGTACTTTCCCCACAGGCCTGCAGATCGTGGGGGCTCCCTCCGCCGACAGTTATTTGCTGTCCATCGTTAACTCGTTTGTCTCACGAATATAGGTTTTCCTGACGGATTTTCGTACAAAACAATACCATTATTGGACAAGTCTTTCATAATTGGAATTCCCGATGAAGCTGATTGCGTTAAAAGATTGATAAAGCGTGGCTTACCGGCCCGGATAAAGGTATATAATTTGCTGTGTCGCTACGCATGAGATCCACTGAACCCGTAAGCCGTGCTTCTGTACTTGCGACAGGTCTTTTGTTTCTTTGTGCCTCCGCGTCCTACGGGCAGTCGATCATTTCCGGCAACGTGACCGGAACCATCACCGATGCCACGGGCGGTCCTATCTCCAGCGCCGCGGTCACCCTGACCAACGTCGGCACCAACGCCGCGCAGAAGACGACCACCAACACAGAGGGCAGCTACCAGTTCCCCTTCGTTCAGCCGGGTTCGTACAAAGTCGACGTCGGCGCCAATGGCTTCCAGGGCCAGGAGCGTACGGGAATCAATGTGACGGCCGGAGAACCTACCAGCGTCAACCTGCAGTTGGCGGTCGCGGCGACAAGCACCAGTGTGACCGTGACCGAAGGCAACCCGGCCATCCAGACCGACAACGCGGATGTGAGCACCAACTTCGATCAACAGATGATTGAGAACCTGCCCAATCCCGGCGGCGATATCACCTACTTCGTGCAGACCGCGCCGGGCGTCGTGATGAATACCCAGGCGGGCATCGGCAACTTCGTGGCCGACGGCATGCCCGGGACCTCGAACCTCTTCACTATCAACGGTCAGAATAACAACGATGCGTTTTCCGCCATCGACAACACCGGCGCCTCCAACCTGCTGCTTGGCTTCAACGATATTCAGGAAGTGAGCGTCATCACCAGCCCGTATTCCGGCCAATATGGTCAGTACGCAGGATCGCAAATAACTTATATCACGAAGTCCGGGACCAATGACTTCCACGGCGATGCCCTTTACATGTGGAACGGCCGCGCCCTGAACGCAAACCAATTCTTCAGCAATTCGGTGGGCGCGCCGACGCCGTTCAATAACTTCAATCAATGGGCCACCGACGTGAACGGTCCCATCGTTAAGAACAAGACGTTCTTCGACGTTGACTACGAAGACATGAAGAGCGTCCTGCCGACCGCCAGCGCGCTGACTCTCGTTCCCAGCCCGCAGTACCAGGCAGCCACCCTGGCGAATCTGGCATCGGATGGCAATTCCGCCGAAATTCCGTTCTATAAACAGGTGTTCGCCGTGTATAACGGCGCGCCAGGCGCCAGCGCGTCCATACCCGTCGCCGGCGGCGGCTGCCAGGGCTTTACGGGATTAGGAGCCGGCGTGCCCTGCGCGGAGGAATTTCGCGTGACCCCGCCCAACTCCCTCAGCGAGTACCAGTGGTCGGCCCGGGTCGACCAGACGCTGGGCAATAATGACCGCGGCTACATCCACATTCTGCGCGACAACGGATTCCAGCCGACGTTCACCAGCCCCTTCGGCCCCACCTTCAACGACGTGAGCAACCAACCACAAATGTCCGGCCAGGTCTCCGAAATTCACACGTTCGGACCCAACACCATGAATCAGTTCCAGGGATCCGCTTTGTTTTATGCGGCGGTTTTCACGCCATCCGATCCTGCCGGCGCGCTTGCGGCTATGCCGACATTCCTCACCTTCTCGGGTAGCCCCTTCACCGCCATGGGAGCGGACGGGGGGCCCGGCTTCTTTTCTCCGCAGGGGCGGCGCGTTTTCGGTTACCAGATCATCGACGATCTGTCGTATGTCAGGGGCAATCACACCTTCCGGATGGGCTTCAGCTGGCTGCACGATAACGTCACGGACCTCGATTTCGAAGGGGGGAGCGTGCCGATCTACGGGAACGTCACGACGACGCTGGGCGACTTCTTCAATGGCGGCGGCCCGAGCACGTCCCTGTTCCAGGGTTTTCCCACGGCTCCCGAAGCGGGGTTCGGCCTGAATACCTTCGGCGGCTATCTCGCCGACGACTGGAAGGTCAGCGATCGCGTCACGCTCTCGATGAATCTGCGGCTGGAAAATTATGAGGATCCGAGCTGCTCCAGCAACTGCTTCTCCCGGATGGCCTCGACCTTCAACGGCAACCTGAACCCGACGGCGGCCTCGGAGCCTTACGACCAAATGATCCTGAGCGGGGAGCATACCGCTTATCCGCATACGCAGCCTCTGGTATGGGAGCCGAGGCTCGGCATCGCGTGGAGGCCGCGAAAGAGCGAGAACACCGTGATCCGCGCGGGCGCCGGCGTCTTTTCAAGTGAACTGCCGGGCGGACTGGCGGAGGACGCCGCGGTTAATGCGCCCGGGCTGAACGCATTCACTGTAAGCAACGGCTCGGCCCCATTGGCTCCCGGCGTTCCCGGAAGCCTGTTCGCTACGGCAGCGGCGGCGAATGCGGCGCTGCTGTCGCAGTTCCGGTCCGGCGGGAGCTTCGATTCGATTTCCGCGTCGGTTCCAGGTTTCTCGGCGCCGAACTTCTTCTCGTTCCCCAACTATTTCAACCAGCCGACCTACTACAAGTGGAACTTTGAG
>JASHSD010000201.1 GCA_030036985.1 Bryobacteraceae bacterium | reverse complement strand
GCTTCGGAGAAAAGCGCGATAGTCGTCTTCGGCCTGCACGTGAATCCAGGGGTTGGGAAAAATTCGGTTGAAGAAAGGAGCAACGGGATTGCCCAGCCAGATCCAATCTTTGATCGCCCAAGGCAATATCATCAGCGATGCGAGCGCGGTGACGGGCAGGAGCGCGCGGGGGCGCTTGCGGATGAGGATCACCGTCGCCGCGTAGACCAGCGCGATGCCGCCCGTCATCTTGATGGCGTAGCAGAACCCGGCGAGAAGACCGATGGGAATCAGCAGGGCGTCCTTTTGCCGTTCTGTTTGTCCGTCGCGCCAGATTTCGAGCAGATAGAACATGGCGAAAGCGGTCAAGGCAAGGGCGACATCGTTGTAGGCGCTGACGCCGTCGATTCCGACGACCGGCGAAAGGCCCGCGATGAGAGCGGCGCAGATGCCGGCGCGAGGATGGCCGATACGTCTGGCGTAACTCACCATCAGAATCGGCAGCGCGAGCAGGTAACAGCAGTGAACCGTCGCCGCCGCCGAATGCCTGCCGAGCGAAAACGCGGGCAGGAACAGCATCTCCATGCCGAGGGGCATGTCGGCGTACATGTTCGTGGTCAGGCGGTGGAAGCCATGTTCGCGGAAGAAGCGGTAGACCAGTCCGAGGTGGTAAGCCTGGCCGTCGGGACTCAGCTCGGGCGCGAAACTGTTCGACAGGTAGAGAACCGCGTAGACGGCGAAGATGGCCGCGAACAGGTACTTCCAGTTGCGCGGGAGCGGCGGCAGAGGCGAATGCGCTCCGCCGCGTCCGAAGCGCCAGTACAACGCGAAGATCGCCGCGCCCATTATGAGAAAACCCGCCGTGGTGGCGATCTGGGCCGCGCAGAGAAGGAAGACTAAAAAACTGACAATCGCCGCGCCGGAAGCCGCGGCTAAGAGGTCATGTTCGGTCCAGTGAAGGTCGATCCTGAGCCTCCGGAACAGAACGCGCCCGGCGGCCCAGCAAAGGGCGATCGTAAACGCCGCGCCGGACAGGATCGAAACGACATGATGCACGAACTCTTGAGTATCTCAGGTTTTCCTCGCCGTCTGTGGTACAGACCGGGCACATCAGGGCCGCGGCCCAGCCTGAGCGGACATGAAAACCTTGCGGCCTTTCGATTCCTATTCGTAATATTGCGGTGCTTTCTTCAGTTTGGCGTTGGCCGTGAAATCGTGCTGAATCCAGAGCTGCGCGCCGGTCTGTTTCAGGAACGCCTCGATTGCGGCTCGGGACGCGGCGCTCTGCGCGGGATCGAACTCGGTGGTCGGAATCAGGTGGCGCGCCCGCTCCTCGGGATAGTGGTAGAGGTCGCCGCTGATCACCACCGGGCCCGTCTTCGCCAGTTTCAGGAAAAGGACCTGATGGCCCGGCGAATGGCCCGGGGCGGATTTGATGATGACGGTTCCGTCGCCGAACACGTCATAGTCAGGCGTCTTGATGATGATCGTTTTAGCGTTCCGGAGCAGGCGGTAATTGGCAGGTTCGGTTCGCGGCGAGTAAGGCTCGGTGAACATGACGTCGCGCTCTTTCTGCCGCACGAGCCAGGTCGAGTTGGCGAAGAGATTGGAGTTGCCGATGTGGTCCCAATGGAAGTGGGAGAGCGCGAGATACGTGATGTCCGACGGCTTATAGCCGATTTCCGCCAGTTGAGCCGTCAGCGGCTTCACGGCTGTGGCGTAGCGCAGTGTCGCGGTTTTGGCGCCGGGTTTGAAGTTGCTGTCGGGAACCGGGCCGGTGTCCCACATCATCGTTCCTTTGGGATGCGCGACAAGGAAACAGGGAGCCGACATGAAAGTGGTGGCGAGGTCCTCTTTCTTCAGGCGGTACGGCGTGGTGTCCGGGATGTCCAGACTGCCGCAGTTGAAGACGTAGAGGCGGAGCGATTTGGGCGGCTGCGCCGCCGAGGCACAAGCGGCAAGCGCCAGAGCGAGGATCGGACCGGCAAATTTATCGGGTTTCACGTTTCAGCAATGATATCCGAAAAAGCGCCGCCTCATGATACCCTACTGACAAAACATATGTCACTACGCCTCAACGACACAGCACCGGACTTCACCGCCGAGACCACGCAGGGCACCATCCATTTTCACGACTGGATCGACAACGGCTGGGCGGTTCTCTTTTCCCACCCGAAGGATTTCACTCCGGTTTGTACGACCGAGTTGGGCTACATGGCCGGACTCACCGAGGAGTTCGCGAAACGGAACTGCAAAATAATCGGGCTCAGCGTCGATCCGGTGACAAGCCATTCGAAATGGGCCGAGGATATTCAGGAAACACAGGGGCACGCCGTAACCTATCCAATGATCGGCGACCCGCAACTGAAGATCGCGAAACTCTATGACATGCTGCCGGCGGATGCCGGCGACACGTCGGAGGGCCGGACCTCCGCAAATAACGCGACCGTGCGCACGGTGTTCGTGATCGGCCCGGACAAGAAGATCAAGCTGATGCTGGTGTATCCGATGAACACGGGGCGGAATTTCAACGAAGTGCTGCGCGTGCTGGATTCGATGCAGCTCACGGCGTCGCACAAAGTTGCAACGCCCGCGAATTGGAATCCGGGCGACGATGTGATCATCACGTCGGCGGTTTCGAACGAGGAAGCGTCGAAGGTTTATCCCGGCGGATGGCGTTCGCCGAAGCCTTACATCCGCATCGTCCCACAGCCGAAGTAGCGCGGCGCCGGCCTTGAGCATCCGTCGGAGACTTGAAGTAGAATGAGCACGCACGTCGGAGACCCATCCGCATGACGCGTCGGACTATGTCCGAGAGTCTGCGAGATCTGGCCAAGGCAAGGCCTTAAAAACAAGGAGACCACAGATAATGGACACTCCGACGCCACCCGCCCCAGAACCCCTGTCGATCTCCGAAGCACAGTTGCGCAAAAGAACTAAGGTCTCCACCTCTCTAATGACGGCGATGGAGTTGAGAGGTCGTTTTGGCCTGCTATTAATGTTGGGTTTCCAAATTATGAGCGATTTTGGCGAGTAATCGTGGCGCCAGCTACGAAAAGGATCGAGAACCCCCCAGATCCTCAGTTGCGCATCCAGCGACGCGAGGGCATCGCGGGTGATCTCCGGCTCATCATGTATGCGAACTATTCGCTCTTTCTCAACCTCGTGGGGGCCTTTGAGAGCCTGTCACAGCCGCTGCTCCTCTCCGTGGGCAATTTCTACACTCACCTTGCTTCGGTTTGCGATTTAGCAGAGGACTTTCTTTTCAGGGTTCGCACCTGGGCCGCGGAGTGCCGGGGCCAACCGGTGACTTTCGATCCCTGAACAAAGAGGAGTTTCTGGAGAAGCTCGACGAAATCTACTCGAACGAATACGAAAAAAAGTATCCACACTCCCACGCCAAAGAAAAGGCGATGCTCGTTCACGTTGCGCCCAAGAGACAGTTCAAGCCGCAAGGGCCAGTCTGGAAGGCATATAATCCTTTTCGGCGCCCATTCGTGAATACCGAAACAAGGTGGTGCACGACATTCAGATCGGTACGATTCATGTGGGCAAGATCAACCTCATGCCAAAGCCAAAAGCGATCGGGAAGTACTCCGGTTTTGAGGCAATTCAGCAAGCAGCCAATGACCCCGAGGCCGTTAAGCGTGATTTCGCGGTTCGGGAAGAACAGATGTGGTCTGATTTCCAAGCTCTCAAGGAGCGTGTCGATGCGCTGTGGGAACAGCCCATCGATCTCCTGTCTCGGCTGCTTTACAAAGAGCGGAACTCGCTTCTGCTGCAAAATACAATCTGCGGCTGATGTGAATTGGGGAATATTCGCGCAATTTCGCGATTGCATCAATAACTGCCAGCTCGACGATCCAACTGGCGTCAAGTCGCCATCCTGGGTGCGTTTGGCGATGCACGCTTTCAGCGCGCATTCAACGGCATATCCGGCAACATAGTACGCGCAGTTAAACCGTCCGTTGGCAAGGAGGATCTCCGCGTCGGCTACCCGCTCCTCGGTCAGCCTCCGAAAGTCGGATCGGTTCATGTCGATCGCCGGAAGCTCGCTACCCGCTCATCGAAGCCAGGAACTCGCTGTTTGTGCGAGTCTTGCCCAGCTTATCCAGCAGCAGTTCCATCGTTTCCACCGGCGACAGCGGACTCAGCACGCGCCGCAGGATATAAACCCGGTTCAGCTCGTCGCGCGGCATCAGCAGTTCTTCCTTGCGCGTGCCGCTCTTGTTGATATCGATGGCCGGGAAGACGCGCTTGTCGATGAGCTTCCGGTCGAGATGGATTTCCATGTTGCCGGTGCCCTTGAACTCTTCGAAAATCACATCGTCCATGCGGCTGCCCGTATCGATCAGCGCCGTCGCGATGATCGTCAGCGAACCGCCCTCTTCGATATTCCGCGCCGCGCCGAAGAACCGCTTCGGCCGCTGCAGCGCGTTCGAATCCACGCCGCCCGAAAGCACCTTGCCCGATGGCGGCACGATCGTGTTGTAAGCGCGCGCCAGGCGCGTGATCGAATCGAGCAGAATCACCACGTCCTTCTTGTGCTCGACCAGGCGCTTGGCCTTTTCGATCACCATCTCGGCCACCTGCACGTGGCGCGTGGCCGGCTCGTCGAAGGTCGAACTGATCACCTCGCCGCGCACGGAACGCTGCATGTCCGTGACTTCCTCGGGCCGCTCATCGATCAGCAGCACGATCAGCGTGACTTCGGGATGGTTCGTCGTAATCGAATTGGCGATGCTCTGCAGCAGCATCGTTTTGCCCGTGCGCGGCGGGGCCACGATCAAGCCGCGCTGGCCTTTGCCGATCGGCGTGATCAGATCCATCACGCGGCCGGAGAAGTTGTCCTTCACGGTTTCGAGCTTGAGACGCCCGTCGGGATAAAGCGGTGTCAGGTTGTCGAAGAAGATCTTGTTGCGCGCTTCCTCGGGCGGCTCGAAATTGATCGCATCGACCTTGATCAGCGCGAAGTAACGCTCGCCTTCCTTCGGCGGGCGAATCTGGCCGGAGACGGTATCGCCGGTGCGCAGATCGAAGCGGCGGATCTGCGACGGCGAAACGTACACGTCGTCGGGGCCGGGCAGATAGTTGTATTCGGGAGCGCGCAGGAAGCCGAAGCCGTCGGGCAGGCATTCGAGCACGCCTTCGGAGAAGATCAGTCCGCTCTTCTCCGCCTGGGTCTGGAGGATCTTGAAGATCAGCTCCTGTTTGCGCAGGCCGGCCGCGTTGAGCACGCCCATGTCCTTCGCCACCTGGTTCAGGTTCTGGATGCTCATGTCCTTGAGCTCGACCAGATCGAGCGTGGGACCGCCGCCTGGTCTGCCCTGCTGCTGTTTGCGCCGCTGCTGGCCGGGATGTCCCTGCGGACCCTGGTGCGGATGCTGCTGATTGGGGATCCGGGTGGCCGGCGCGCCGGCTTGTGGGGCATCGGGCGCAGGCTGCTCAGCGGGCGCGGCCGTTGGAGATGCCGGTGGGGGCGCGGCCGTCGGGATGGGGGGCGCGGCTTCCGCTTGAGCGGGGGGCGGAGCCGCAGGCGGTGTGGCGCCGTTCGTTGCCGGCGGGGCCGCGGCCGTCGGTGGCGCTACCGGCTGTGGGGGCGCGGCTTCCGTCTTCGGAGCCTCGCTGGTATTCTTCTCCGTTTGTCGGGGCGGACGCTCCGTCCGCGGCGGGCGCGAGTGCCGCTCGTGATGGACCGGTTTGGCGGCCGTCTGCTCGATCGGCGTCTCGGAAGAAGCGTCCCGGGCGGGACGTTCCGCCGTCTTCTCCGGAGC